>JBGPGQ010000011.1:0-20670 GCA_041483995.1 Bacteroidota bacterium | reverse complement strand
TGTTGTCCGGCCGGATGGAAACCGGGTTGCGCTTGATCTCCTTGACAAAATCTTCCAGGTATCAGATTCCGACTGGCGTGGCATAGGCTCGCTTCCACTCAGCGGTCTGCAATTGCGCGAACGGTACGCACAGTTCGACGCTGCGCGCATGATCAATGTTGCCGTAGAGCTTCCGCGAGAGCCGAGAGGGTGTATCTGCGGCAGTGTCATCCAGGGAATCAAAGATCCTGCTGAATGCAAATTGTTCGGGGCCATTTGTACTCCCGCTAATCCGGTGGGGGCGTGTATGGTGTCGAGCGAGGGGACCTGTGCAGCATGGTTTAAGTATGGAACCGAACGAAGTGCAGGTAATTCTTCCAGTGTAAAGCATTTTGTTGAGGTGGAAGACTATGAGAAGACACGATGAATAAGAATGGAATGATACTTCTTGGTCATGGCAGTGGTGGCCTCCTTTCACACACACTCATCAAGGAACTATTTCTTGCAAACTTCCGGAATGGGCAACCTCGTCCACTCGATGATGCCGCAGTACTCGGTATCGATGGCTCACGATATGCGTTTACCACGGACTCGTTCGTTGTTGATCCGTTGTTCTTTCCAGGTGGTGATATAGGCAAGCTGGCTGTGTGCGGAACGATCAACGATCTTTGCATGATGGGGGCACGACCGATGTACTTGAGTCTCGCAATGATCATTGAAGAAGGTTTTCCAATGGCGGCACTCAGGCGAATAGTCGATTCAATAGCTACTACAGCCCGATCGTCGAACGTTGAAATCATCACTGGCGATACAAAAGTTGTGGCAAAGGGGAGCGCAGATAAACTGTTTATCACTACGACCGGCTTTGGAGTGATAGGTGACGGATTTCGGTTGTCAGGCATCAATGCAGAGGATGGTGACAAAATCCTGATCAACGGAACAATCGGAGATCATGGAATAGCTGTGCTTTCACAACGCGCTGATCTTCGCTTTGAAACTGAGATACAATCTGATTGCGCACCTCTCAATAAGTTACTGGATATGCTCAGGCCCCTTGCTCCGAACATCCACGTGCTTCGCGATCCCACGCGCGGAGGCGTCGCCACGACTCTCAACGAGATCGCCGAGCAGTCAAACGTCGGAATCGAATTGGATGAGCAGACATTGCCAATCGCAGAGGGTGTGAGGGCAGCCTGTGAGTTGCTTGGATATGATCCCTTGTATGTGGCGAACGAGGGGAAGATGCTTTTGTTCATTGAGAGCCGAGAAGCAGATGCCGCGCTCGCAATACTTCGTGGCCATCCGTTGGGAAGGGGTGCCGCATGTATTGGTCATGTTACCAATTCACATGCAACACGGGTTGTTCTTAACACTTCAACTGGCGGGAGGAGGATTATTGATATGCTCGCAGGAGAACAACTACCCAGGATCTGCTGAAAAAGACTACTCTTGTAACAAAACTCAACATTTTCCTTCTCAGTATTGCAAAGTTATTCTCAGATTGTAGAATATTCTCTCGTTCGATGCTACAAATTGGGCAATTCAGTGCCTTTTTGGAACGATTTGCAACGATTCTGATGGCACATATCTTGACTTTTGATTGAATGTACTAAAGAGGAGAGTCTCATGTCTGTTTTCGGAAATTGGATTGTTGGCTTGGCGTTTCTTACTTCAATGGCATCTGCCACCAGTTATTTTCGTTCAAGACAACAGAAGTTTGTTTCTTTTCAATTTGCGCGCACTTGTCTCAAGATCGGAACGCTAAGTGTTGTTCTTGCCTCACTTACGCTTCTTGGGCTGATACTCCGGCATGATTTCTCGAATGGCTACGTGTACAGCTATAGTTCTCGTTCGCTGCCGCTTCAGTTTTTGATATCGAGTTTTTACGCAGGGCAGGAAGGGAGTTTCCTCTTCTGGGCCCTTTGTTCATCGCTCATCAGTCTGGTGTTGTACAAAGCTGTTGCGAATCAGAAAAGCGAGCCCTGGGTAATGACGATCTTCATGTATGTTCAGTCGTTCTTGCTGCTCCTGCTTCTTGTCAAGTCACCGTTCAAGTCTGTATGGGAGATGTTCCTTCAGATATCCTCGAACCAGATTCCTGTTGACGGACAAGGTTTGAATCCTCTTCTTCAGAATTTGTGGATGGCGATACATCCTCCGATTCTGTTTGCTGGCTTTGCAGCCATGGCAGTTCCCTTCAGCCTTGCAGTGGCAGCGTTGTGGAAACGTGATTATCTATTGTTGAATGAAAAAGCACTGCCTTGGGTGCTGTTCGCCTCTTCGGTGCTTGGGCTTGGCATCATGCTCGGTGCCTATTGGGCGTATGGTGTATTGGGATGGGGAGGATACTGGGGGTGGGACCCGGTAGAAAATTCCTCCCTTATCCCCTGGCTTGTTAGCGTCGCCCTCATCCACACAATTCTTGCAGGTCGTCGGGCGAAGAAGTACATGAAGACGAATTTTGCTCTTGCTATTTCATCGTTTCTGCTTGTCCTGTACAGTACGTTTCTGACACGAAGCGGAATTCTGGGTGATGCATCTGTTCACGCGTTTGTCGATCCTGGTGCCGCAGTGTACTGGCTTCTTATCCTGGTTCTCGCTTGCACCGCGATAGTTGGCTTTGGCTTAATGTACGTTCGCCGAAAAGAGCTAAGCCTTGATGATGCTGAAGCAAGTGTGCTTAGTCGGGAATCAGCTCTCGGAATAGGGGCGATTGTCGTAATGTTGATCGCGATGGTTGTATTGTTCGGAACAAGCCTGCCACTTTTTTCTGAAGCAAGGGTTGAAGCTTCGTTTTATGATGCCACCAATCTTCCGATTGTGATTCTCGTGGTGTTCCTTACCGGTATCAGCCTTTACTTTCAATGGGGAGTCAACCGGGGAATCGACGTGCTCAAGAGGTCAATCATAGCGATAATTGGGTCAGGGATTGGAACAGGATCGTTCTATGCTGCTGGCGTGCGTGATCCTTCCATGGTTGCTCTTTCATTTGCCTGTCTGTTTGCGATTCTTGCTAATATCGAGGTCGGGTGGAAGATCGCAAAAGGAGATCCACGTTTTCTTGGCGGCAAGCTTGCACATATAGGAGTTGCCGTATTTCTCCTTGGAGTCATGGCTTCCGGGCACTTTGGTTCAAGCAAACAGATAGCTCTTCCGTTGAATGCGCCCCAACAAGTATTCGGACACAAATTGACATACGTAGCTAGCAGATCCTTGCAAGATGGCAAGTTTGCATTCGATGTAGTGGTTGAGCGGGGTGGCAGTAAATTTCAGGTTTCACCGGTCATGTTTGATGCCGGACCGCAAGGCATATTGCGAACCCCGGACATAGCATCATTCTTTACTCGTGATTTCTATGTTTCACCCATATCACTTGATCACGCAATTGCAGATGTGAATGGTGACCATGAACAATATACAATTGAAAAGGGGAAGACAGTTTCGATCGGAGACGTGAAAGCAACGTTTGTCAGCTTCGACATGAACCAGCATGGCCAGGGGTCCCAAGCTGATGATCAGCATACGCGCGTTGGATCGGTGCTTACCCTTGCTAATGCTTCCGGAAACGAGACGATCATGCCAATCATTGTTTACACACGAGACGAGCCTCCGACACATCAGCCATTTTCTTCAAAGTTGATGAACGCGAACATACAACTTATCGGCATGAATGTAGGCGCTGACAAGTCAACCGTGACAGTCGAGGTACAACGTCAACAGTCAGTTATGCAGCAAACGGAAACACTTGTAGTCGAAGCGAGTATCAAGCCATTTATCAGTCTGGTATGGGGCGGAACAATCGTGATGATTACGGGACTTGGACTTTCACTATTCTTACGAGGGAGAGAATAAATGGAACAGACCCAGTTGAAGAGATTGCCGAAAAATGTTCCGGGCAAATACTACACCACAGAGGAATGCGATGGTTGCGCATATTGTGGGTCCGTGGCGCCAGAGAATTTTGATTTTGATAAGCCAACAAACACGTACTTTGTCTCGAAACAACCGGTGAATAGAGAGGAAGAGGAGTTTACGCGGGAAGTAAAAGAGGATTGCCCTGTTGATGCGGTCAGAGATGATGGGGTGCCTATGGAATCAACGGCTACTGAGGGGGAATTTTGAAAGCCCTGGTCTATCATGGTCCGGGAAAACGCGCTTGGGGCGAGAAACCCCAGCCAACTCTTCAACAATCAACCGACGTAAAGACATTGAAGGTTGTTCTTGAGAACTGACTACGTCGGAAATATTCAAAAGAGAGCCCCATGAAAGCAAGTTCTGAGATGGTTGAAATGGACATCGAGGATGACAGTATAGCCAGGCAGCAAGGAAGATTTGACCCTTGCAAAACTCCGTATGAGATCGATGAACACGACTTTCCTTCGACAGGACCGATGCGCGACCAGTACATGTTTTTGCTTCGTTATGCGATTCTGGCACCATCGAGCCACAATGCTCAGCCATGGAAGTTCCTTGTGCGAGACAATGGTGTTGAGGTCTATGCCGACTACACGCGCCGTTTGCCGGTTGCCGATCCCGGAAACCGTGAAGTGTTCATGAGCATCGGAACCGCGCTTTTTAACCTCCGTGTTGCGGCGCGGCACTTTGGGTTCGAATGTTGCATCGACTACAATCATGGTGCTGACTCTGATTCTCCGCTTGCTTTTGTGGGCTTGACACGGCCAATACAGAACGCGGGATCTTCTGAACCACTATTCCCGGAAATTGTTCGAAGGCATACGAATCGAAAACCCTTCTTAATGGCCCGGATTGCGGATTCCACTCTTGCTCAGTTTCGTATCATTGGCGCCCAATCCCGATCCGCACTGTTTATTTCGACAGACGGGAAGATCAATCGAGGGGTTGCGGACCTTGTTGCACAAGCCGATCGTGTGCAGCAGGCCGATCCATTGTTCCGAAGCGAGCTCGCGGGTTGGATTCGTCCAAATTTTACACAGAAACGCGATGGAATGACAGGTGCCTCTTTCGGCGCCAGTGGTATGGCATCGATTCTTGCTCCATGGGCAACGAAAGTACTGGATCTCGGAAACATCCGTGCTACAAACGACAAGAACCTGTGTGCTGATGCCCCTGGCCTAATTGTGATCTATAGTGAAGACGCTCTTCCTTGTTGGCTTGAGGCCGGTGAACTTCTTGAACATCTGTTGCTCTCGATTACAAAGGCTGGCGTGCGGTATAGTTTCTTTAATATGCCGATTGAAATACCAGAGTTGAGAATAAAGCTCCGTGGATTGCTCGGACTTCCTGCATGGCCCCAGCTCTTACTCAGAATAGGGTATTGCCTTGAAGATCCTGTCTGCACTCCCCGGAGGTCGATAGAAGAAGTTATCATATAAATTGAGTGGATGAAATCCCATGGACAATCGAAAAGCGAAAAAAAATCGGAAACATGAAAACGGGTATTCACCGGAAGCGCATCTTATTTATGGTGAAGCGCAGGATCCGCGTTGGGATTACAGCCATCACCTGTTGCCGCCGATCTCTTCTTCAGCCACGTTCAGACTTGACACTGCACAGCGCGGCGCGCAGGGATTTACGGAGTTTGCCCACTCGAGTCAAGAACTCAGCGTCAAGAGCAAGGCTCCCATATATATTTATGACCGCTTGGGTGAGCCGAACAAGGATATGCTTGAAGAGAATCTCGCCTATGCCGAGCAAGGTGACATAGCCGTTACATTTGCAAGTGGCATGGCAGCGATCTCGGCGGTGCTTGGCATCCTGACCGGTGCAGGGAGTGAGATTATTGCTCACAAAACACTGTACGGGTGCACCTACTCCTTGCTGACAAATTGGTACCCGCGACAGAAGATCAACGTGAAGTTCGTTGATTTCACGTTGCCCCACGAAGTGAAACGCCACATAACGAAACAGACACGTGTGGTCTATATGGAGTCACCCGTAAATCCAACGCTGCGCCTTATCGATTTGGAGGCGATCGCAGAGGTTGTTGCAGCGGCAAACAGAAAGCGTTCGGCTGAGGAGAGAATTCTCACGGTGGTGGACAGCACGTTTGCAACCCCATTTTGCCAGCGACCGATCTCACTTGGAATTGACTTTGTAGTACATTCGCTTACGAAGGGAATCGGAGGATTCGGCACCGATATCGGCGGAGTAGTGATCGGTCCGCAATGGAGCAAGGACATGTTGATGCTCTACAGGAAAGACTTCGGAGGAGTTCTCTCGGCGAAGAGTGCATGGCCTGTCCTTGTGCAGGGATTGCCCTCTCTTGCTGTTCGCATGAGACAGATGCAATCCACGGCGGGGCAAGTTGCGGAATTTCTGGCGACCCTGCCTGAAATCGAATGCGTGCACTATCCAGGTTTACCGACTTTCAACCAGGCAGAGCTTGCACGAAGGCAAATGCGGGATTATGACGGCAATTTCGCTCCCGGAGCCATGATTTATTTCAGCATAAAGGGAGACACTGCACATGAGTCGCTGAAACGTGCCGAAGCATTCATAAATCACATTGCGAAGAATGCGTATTGCATCACGCTTGCAGTTAGTTTAGGCAACATCAGAACGCTGATTGAGCATCCTGGCTCGATGACGCATTCTGCCATCCCTCCAGAAGAGCAGGTAGCCAAAGGTCTGAATCCCGGTGGAATCCGACTTGCAATCGGCTTAGAGAAACCGGGAGATATCATCAAAGATCTCATCTGCTCATTCAAGGCGATTGAGTGATGCTATCAAACAACAAACATACTGAGAGATAATCCATGCACTACAAAACGATATCAGAAACTATCAAGAGACAGTTTGAACGAAAATTCGTTACTGCATCGGAAGCAGTTTCGGTGATCCAGTCCGGTGACAGGGTGTATATCCATCCGGGGTGTGCGGTTCCCGAAGTGTTGCTGGACGCGATGGTGTCCCGATATGAGGAATTGAACGATGTGGAAGTGTGTCATTTGCTGGGTGTCGGTGAAGCCGCTTATGTTCATCCCGAAATGAAAGGGCACTTCAGGCACAATGCCTTCTTTATCGGAAAGAACGTACGTGCTGCCGTAAGAGACGGACGGGCAGATTTTACGCCAATCTTCCTTTCTGAAATTCCTGCGCTGTTATATGGCAAACATTATCCGATAGAGGTTGCCATGATCCAGGTGTCTCCTCCCGATGAGCACGGCTACTGCAGTTTTGGTGTGGGAGTGGAATGTACAAAAGCTGCGACAGAAGTGGCCAAAGTCGTCATTGCCCAGGTCAATCCCAATATGCCGCGCTCACTCGGCGATAGCTTCATTCATCTGAACCAGATCGACTATTGTGTTGAGGTCCATGTGCCACTCAAGGAGCTGCCTCAGATGGAAGGCGATGAAACGCCAGAGGAGCTGGAAACATACCGCAAGTTAGGTGCTCATGTGGCGGGCCTGGTTGATGATGGGGCCACGCTACAGCTTGGCATTGGAAGGATCCCCGATGCGGTTATGAAATTTCTCGGAGATCGAAAGCACCTTGGGATCCATTCCGAAATGGTATCGGATGGGATCATACCTCTGGTAGAGGCCGGCGTGATCACGAATCAAAAGAAAACACTTCTTCCCGGGAAAATAGTTACTTCGTTTGTCCTTGGTTCTCACGAACTGTTTGATTTTATCGATAACAATCCACTTATGGAGTTCCGGCCCACACAGTTTACTAACGATCCGTTTACAATTGCACGCAACAAGAAAATGGTTGCAATCAACTCCGCCATTGAAATTGACCTGACCGGACAGGTCTGTGCGGACTCGGTAGGTTACCGGTTCTACAGTGGATTCGGCGGACAAGTTGATTTTATCCGGGGAGCGGCAAAATCCGAAGGCGGCAAGCCTATTATTGCACTTCCCTCCACGGCAAAAAATGGGACAATCTCCCGCATCGCGCCGCGGCTGATGGAAGGTGCAGGCGTAACAACGACGCGGGGAGATGTACACTACGTTGCCACGGAATTTGGCGTTGTCAACTTGCATGGAAAAACAGTCAGGGAACGAGCCGAGCTCTTAATCAAAATCGCCCACCCATCGTTCAGGGATGAGCTGGAAGAATTCGCAAAAGAACAACATTACTTGTAAGGAGTTGCTCGATGATACGAGGTACCGTCCAGTTCAACATTGATGTGTGCAAGGGATGTGAATTGTGCATCGACGCTTGCCCGCAGGAGAGCCTGGAACTCTCTCAGAACATCAATCAGCAGGGATATCACTATGCAGTCCTGATCAAGGACAATTGCACAGGATGTGTCAACTGTGCCCTCGTGTGTCCGGATGCGGTCATTACAGTCTATAGAGAGACCAAGAAGAAAAATAAAGTACCGATGGCAACCATTTCTAATGTTTCTGAGAATATCACAGTTGCGATTGATGTTCCTCAGGCCGCGGGGAAAAAGAATGTTCAAGAACATTGAAAGGGGTCATATGGGGTTTTCGGTCTGGGCCATGATCGCATTTGCGTATCTATCGTGGTTTGAAATAATCGGTAAGATAAGAGGCACTGAAATCACACAAGGAAAGGACAGCAGCAGTGAGTGACGTCCGGTTGATGAAAGGAAACGAAGCGCTTGCAGAGGCGGTGATCCGCGCGGGGTGTCAGGCGTATTTCGGTTATCCCATTACACCCCAATCAGAAATACTCGAATACCTTGCGAGCGAAGGACGTGCACGTGGCATGATCGTGCTACAGGCTGAAAGTGAGCTTGCAGCGATCAACATGGTATATGGGGGTGCGGGCGCCGGTGCGCGTGTGATGACTTCGTCTTCGAGTCCCGGCATCAGTTTGATGCAGGAGGGATTGTCGTACATCGCGTGTGCAGAACTTCCCTGTCTCATAGTGAACGTGAACCGTGGTGGGCCCGGACTCGGCACTATTCAGCCATCTCAGGGTGACTATTTTCAGGCGACAAAGGGTGGAGGGCATGGGGACTATAGATTGATTGTGCTGGCACCATCCAGTGTTCAGGAAATGGCGGATTTAGTCTATGATGGGTTTGACCTTGCCGACAGATATCGCAACCCTGTCATGATTCTTGCGGACGGAGCGTTGGGGCAAATGATGGCAAAAGTTGAATTCAAGGAATATGATATTGCAGACCACATAACTCCCAAACCGTGGGCCACCGTTGGTAAACCGAAGTCACGTGAACGCAATATCATCACTTCATTACATATCCAGCCGGAAAAGATGGAGCAGGTTAATCTGAAGCTACAGGCAAAGTATGCACAGATTGCGGAGCGCGAAATACGATTTGAACTTGTCGATAGTGACGATGCAGAGTATTTGATTGTTGCCTACGGCCTAGTTGCCCGTATCGCGCATCGGTCGGTAGAGCTGTTGCGTGCTAAGGGTATTCGTGTCGGGATGCTTCGGCCGATTACCCTCAACCCGTTCCCATATGCTGCATTGAAGAAGGCTGCAGAAAAGGTACGCGGGATTCTCGTTGTGGAAATGAATTCCGGACAAATGGTCGAGGATGTCCGACTGGGTGTAGAAGGAAAAACCCCGGTTCAGTTCTTCGGACGGATGGGGGGCATTATCCCGGCGCCGGAAGAAGTTGTGGATGCGCTCGGCAGTATGATACAAGAGCATGTTGATGCAACAACAGAGGCATACTGATATGGAAAATGAACTTGTCAACCTTGAACCGGACGCAATGGAGTGTGTGTACAAAAAACCGGATACACTGACGGATACCAGATTCCACTATTGCCCCGGCTGCGGGCATGGCGTGGTTCATAGAGTATTGATGGAAGTGATTGATGAACTGGGGATACAGGAACAAACGATTGGCGTAGCTCCTGTTGGATGCTCCGTGTTTGCCTACCACTACATGGATATCGATATGCAGGAAGCAGCGCACGGACGCGCGTCCGCGGTTGCCACTGCAATTAAGCGGATCCATCCGGACAAGTATGTCTTCTCATATCAGGGTGACGGCGACCTAGCGGCGATTGGGACAGCCGAGACGATTCACACGGCGAATCGTGGGGAGAACATTCTGTTCCTGTTCATCAATAACGGGATCTACGGCATGACGGGTGGACAAATGGCGCCAACGACTCTCCTTGGCATGAAGACGACCACTTCACCTCTCGGCAGAACGGTAGAGACAGCCGGTTTCCCATTGAAAATTGCGGATCTCATCGCCATTTTACCGGGAGCGTATTATGTGACTCGACAAGCCGTTCACACACCGGCAGCAGTGCGTCATCTGAAAAAGGCGATAACGAAATCATTGCAACATCAAAAAGAGAACAAGGGGACCTGTTTCATCGAAGTCGTCTCCAACTGCCCGTCAGGTTGGAAAATGACACCCCTTGAGGCGAACAAGTGGATGGAGCAGAATATGTTTCCGATGTACCCGCTCGGCGATTTGAAAGCGCCTAAATAGCGGATATCTCGTTGGCTGACGTCGAAGAACAAAGAAAGTAAGGAGGAAAATAATGAAACATGAAATCCTTATAGCAGGTTTTGGCGGGCAAGGGGTGCTTTCGATGGGAATGACGCTCGCGTATGCGGGGATGATTGAGGAGAAAGAGGTTAGCTGGATGCCTTCATACGGGCCAGAAATGCGCGGTGGCACTGCAAACTGTATCGTGATCGTGTCAGATAAGAAGATCAGTTCTCCGATCATAACAACGTTTGACAGCGTTGTGACATTGAATCAACCTTCGTTGGATAAGTTTGAGAAAGCGGTGAATCCCCGTGGACTGTTGTTGTACGAATCGACCAACATGATTGTGCCGCCAACTCGGGAAGACATCGATATCCTTCCCATTCCGGCGAGCGATGAGGCTGCGAAGTTAAACAACAGCAGGGTCATGAACATGATTGTCCTGGGTGCTTTTATCGGACGCACTGGAGTTGTACAAGTTACGTCAATCATGCAAGCACTGAAGAAAGTGTTACCAGAAAGGTACCACCACCTGCTGCCGCTCAATGAACAGGCATTAAGACGGGGGATGGAGCTTTCGGTCCAGGGAGAACCTGTGTTATGAAAAATGTGAATGTGGTCATTCTGAAATCGTCAGAGGGGTGGTTATGAAACCGACATGTGTGCATTCATGCAAGGGAATCTGTAACGCGTTGGATCAGGCCGAGCGGCGCGAACGCGAGGCGATCCAGGAGTATCGGCAGTATGTTGATCTCTGTGACTACCCCGACGTTCGGGAGATAATGAAAGCATTGATTGAAGAACGTGAGCGAGGACTAAAGCTGCTGCAGGAAAAACGTGAAGTGTTGACCGTGAAATTCAACATGATCGATCGAATCAACGAGAGTTTTTTGTAACAGGAAGCGGGAAGCAATGTCTCACGAACGTAACGAATTGTTGAATTGGCCTGAGATGTCAGTCCAAGAGATTCTTGAAATTGCTATCACTGATGAAGAGCAGGCACGGGACTACTACAAACGCGCAGCGGATCTTGCGGGGAGTGTGCATACACGCAGACTTTTGTTGAGTCTTTCCGAGATGGAACAGGGCCATGCAGATCAACTCCGCAAGGAACTTGAGGACTTGCTGCTTCAGCGGGAAGAGGAAACCGGTATGGCCGATTGACAATTCATAAACGTGATTAATGCCATCAACTCGAAGTGGAGGCTACGATGGAAAAGTACATTGGACAATTATTAAAGATGATACTGCTTACGTTCACGGGAGTGATCGGCAGCATCATTGTTGGACTGCTTGTGTATGGAAGTGCCGTGTTCAGTCCCACCAGTATCGGATTCTCGTTTGTCTCGTATGGACTGAGCGGTGCCTTCATCTTCGCTTTTTATCATGTCAGGGGACTGTCGGAAACGATGATCGCAGCTGCAGTAGTGAGCATAATCCAGTTTCTTGTTGTTTCTGCATGGATTAATGCACTGTATGCGTGCATCTGGTCATTTGGAGTGAACTTCTCTCTTGTTCTTCTTGCATTTGTATTTGAACGCAAGCTGGCACAATTGAAACAGTTAAAGTTTCTTGTTGTTGCCGTCTTGTATGGTGCAGTGTTTGTGTTTCTCACATTGCTTGTTGCAATAATTTCTGGAGTCGAGTTGTTGCCTCCAACGATTTTCAGGGAGAATTTCGTTGATGGACTGCTGATTGGGCTTGGGCTTGGCGTCGGCATTGAAGGAGGTGAAGCATTCATTCACTCTCTTGAACACCATGGTACGAAGTTCTCTGGACCGGTGGAGAAGCATGCGTAAACACTGTTCACATGCGCGATGTTCTTTCGGTGCAACGCAGAGGTATGGCAGGGTCTTGATACTGCACCTTCATCATTGTTTTCAGTACATAAAATTCGGTGAAGTATTATGAGCATGTATAAAATCGCATGGCTTCCCGGCGATGGAATAGGGAAAGAGGTTATGGATGCGGCGCGGATCGTATTGGATGCAATAGCACTCGATGCGGAGTACATCCATGGCGACATAGGCTGGGAATACTGGTGCAAGGAGGGCGATGCCTTTCCCCGGCGAACAATTGATCTCTTGAAGACTGTGAACGCCGCGATGTTTGGTGCCATTACTTCCAAGCCCGCCAAGACGGCGGAAGCAGAACTGGAACGCGGTCTCCAAGGCACAGGTCTCGTCTATCGTTCGCCCATTGTTCGCATGAGGCAGCTTTTTGATCTCTATGTTTGCCTTCGACCTTGCAAGGCATATCCCGGCAACCCGTTGAACTTCAAGGAAGGGATTGACCTGGTCGTCTTTCGCGAGAACACTGAAGATCTGTACGCAGGGGTTGAGTTTGCTCCCGTGCCGTCTGAAATCTCCGACGCGCTATCAAAGCACTCAACACCTTTTGCACCGTTCAAGGAACTTCCCGGCGATCAGTATGCCATATCATGCAAGATCAATACAAAAAAAGGTTCGCGACGAATCGTACGGGCAGCATTCGAGTTTGCTCGAAAACAAGGCCGCAAAAAGGTGACCATCGTCCACAAGGCAAATGTTGTTCGTGCAACGGACGGGTTGTTTTTGGAGGAGGCAAAAAATGTTGCGCAGGAGTTTTCGGACATTCCGATGGACGATGCGAATGTCGACGCGATCTGTATGTGGCTGTTGAAAAACCCGTATAGTTACGATGTGCTTGTTGCACCGAACTTGTACGGTGACATCATCTCCGATCTTGCCGCCCAGATGATTGGAGGCCTCGGGTTCGGATGCTCCGGCAATATTGGTAGGATGCTTGCAGTGTTTGAGCCCTCTCACGGGTCTGCGCCGAAGTATGCGGGGCAGTACAAAGTGAATCCGATTGCCACGATCCTTGCGGCAAAAATGATGCTGGAATATTTGGGAGAACATGGCAAGGCAATGCGGGTTGAACGCGCGGTTGCATCTGTAATTAAGGAAGGAAAAATCCTGACGTACGATATGGGGGGCAAGAACACTACATTGGAGATGGCTGAAGCAGTTGCTCGCCATTTGCCCGATTGAATTATAACTGCCGGATTCTGGGTCTATGAAAAGAGGGAACACATGGAACGTGAGATTATCATTCACGAAGTAGGGATGAGGGATGGCTTGCAAATGGAAAAGCAAGTAGTCCCGATGGCGCAGAAAGCAAAATGGATTGAAGGGTTGATCTCCGCTGGCGTGGATATTATCCAGCTTGGATCGTTCGTTCATCCCGGTAAAGTTCCTCAAATGGCCGATACTGATGGGCTTTTTTCGTACTTCACGGGTAGTGAGAAGCAGCGCAACATCACCCTCTCGGGCCTTGTGCTCAACGAGAAAGGGTTTGAGCGAGGTCTTGCGTGCGGAGTTGAAATGTTTTGCATGGGTGTCTCGGCAAGCGAAACACACAGCCGAAAAAACACTGGCATGTCGATTGCAGAAGCGACGGATCAGATCATCGCAATTGCCCGGAAAGCGCTTACGCTGAAGAAGAAAGTCCAGGTCTCTGTGCAATCCGCATTCGGATGCGGTTACGAGGGTTACGTGCCGCAGGAACGCGTCATGAGAATTGTGGAAATGTACCTGGATGCCGGACTCAGGACGATCTCGTTAGCTGATACAGCAGGTCATGCGACACCCGATCAGGTCGAGCGATTGTTCGGCGCCATTCTTGAGTTCGATGATGATATTGAGTGTGCATGTCACTTTCATAACACGTACGGCCTTGGACTGGCGAACAGTTACGCAGCGGTGAAAACAGGTGTGAAGTACTTTGAGTCATCGATCGCAGGACTTGGGGGCTGCCCCTTCACGAGAGTTGCTGGTGGCAATGTTTCCACGGAGGATTTCGTGCACATGGTGCAAAGGATGGATTTGCGGCATGACGTCGATCTTGACATGTTGATCGAGCAGGCAAAGGATGTAAGCGGTTTTTTTCGAACGCGAACTGCCGGGAACGATTTACAAGACTGGCAAGATTTCCGAACACGCAGAATTATTGCAATAGGAATATGGCGAAGAGACTTCTCTCAGGCATACGTGTCCTTGATCTAACGACCGTCCTTTCGGGGCCGTTTGCCACACTACATCTTTCTCTGCTCGGGGCAGAGGTGATCAAAGTCGAAAACCCCTTGGAAGGTGATCTTGCCCGTAAACTGGGCAGCGTCCCGAAGTTGAACGATGAGCTGATGGGGACGAGTTTCCTTGCTCAAAATGCCAACAAGAAGTCTATCACGCTGAACCTGAAAGAGGTGGTGGGCCGCGAGATTTTTTTCAAACTTGTGAAAGTGTCGGATATTGTTGTTGAGAATTTCCGACCGGGTGTCATGGATAGACTGGGTCTCTCATATAAGACCCTGTGTGAAGCAAACCCAAAGATCATTTACTGCGCTATCTCTGGCTTTGGTCAGACCGGTCCCGACGCAATGAAGCCGGCCTACGATCAGATCATCCAGGGCCTGAGCGGAGTTATGGCGATCAACGGAGATGAGCACTTGAACCCTCTTCGTTGTGGGTTTCCAGTGTGTGACACAGTCGGTGGGTTGAATGCCGCGTTTGCGATTATGGCCGCTCTTTTCCATCGAGAACGTACTGGAGAAGGACAGTTGATCGACATAGCCCTGCTTGACTCCATCATGCCTCTCATGGGGTGGGTTGTGGCCAATTTGTTGATTGGTCATCAGCAGCCTGTGCTTATGGGAAATGATAACTTCACGGCAGCGCCATCCGGGACCTTTGCTACAGGAGATGGATACATCAATATTGCTGCCAACAAGCAGGAACAATGGGAAGCTGTGACTGAAGTGCTTGATGTTCCGGAGTTGAAGTCGGACAATCGTTTTGAAAAAAGAGACGCTCGCAAGCAGAATCGGAAGGCGCTCACTCAATTGCTGGAACAACGACTCAAGGAAAATACAACGGGACACTGG
Source organism: Bacteroidota bacterium (assembly GCA_041483995.1). Lineage (GTDB taxonomy): Bacteria > Bacteroidota > Ignavibacteria > UBA10030 > UBA6906 > JBGPGQ01. The sequence goes on along the minus strand of JBGPGQ010000011.1, from coordinate 5,383 downwards.
GTGGAACGTCTCAACAGGCGAGGTGTCCCGTCTGGTGAAATCCTTGAGTTGGACGCTTCTCTGGTCCAGGAACAGGTTACCCATCGGCAGACACTTCAAAAAATATTTTCAGAAGGCATTGGTGAATTGAGGCTATTCAATCTCACAGCGAAATTTGAGAAGACTCCAGGTAGCGTGTGCTGTCCACCACCACGGCTTGGACAGCATACGGAAGAGATTCTCAAGGGTATTGGATATTCCAGAGAAGAGGTCGGAGCACTTAAAAGCAAAGGGGTTATATGAACGGAGGTCCAATGTCAACCACGCACATGACAGTTGTTGAAAAGATTCTTGCCCGGGCGTCCGACAGGGTATCGGTACATGCCGGCGATGTTTTGGAACCGAGAGTTGATCTCGCGATGTCGCATGAGAACGCGGCGCTCGTAATAAATCAGTTTCTTGAAATCTACAAAGATACCGGGATTGAACCGAAACTGTGGGACCCTGGGAAGGTTGCAATTATTTTTGACCACAGGGTTCCTGCTGAATCGCCGAAAACTGCAACCAACCAGAAGAAGGTCAGGGAATTCGTGACGGCCAATCACATTACCCGGTTCCATGATATCCGTGGCGATAACGGAGGAATTTGTCATCAGATACTTCCTGAGAACGGGTACGTTCGACCGGGATATCTTGTGGTGGGGACTGATTCTCACACAACCAGCCATGGTGCTCTTGGTGCTTTCGCGTTTGGCATCGGTGCCACGGAAATGGCCAGTGTGTGGGCGCTTGGCAGGGCGCTCAATGTTGAAGTACCGGCAACAATCAAGGTCAATGTGGTAGGAAGGTTTTCTCATTTTGTTGGCCCCAAGGATCTGATCCTCCATCTCATTGGAAAGATCGGGGCAGAAGGAGCAAACTTCAAAGTCATTGAGTTTCATGGAGAAACAATTGAAAACATGTCAGTATCAGGACGGCTTGTATTGTGCAATATGTCTGTTGAGGCTGGTGCAACCTCCGGCATTGTTCCCGCTGATTCCGAGACAGTAACATACCTCAGACATAGTGCCGGGGTAGTCGGTGATATCAACATGGTGATACCTGATCCAGACGCAGTGTATGAGCAAATTATTAACATCAATGTGACGGAACTGGAGCCACAAATAGCCCTCCCTCACAAGGTGGACAACGTTCATTCAATCGAAAGAGTTGAAGGGAAAACAGTCAACCAGATCATTATAGGGTCATGTACCAACGGTCGTCTTGATGACTTGGAGATTGCTGCACACATTCTCAGAGGGAAAAAAGTTGCCCACAATACTCGCATGTTGGTGTTTCCGGCATCGGGACGCATTTACAACCAGGCACTGAGCAAGGGATACATCGCCGATTTTATGCATGCCGGGGCTGTCGTAATGAACTCTGGATGTGGACCTTGTCTAGGAGTTCACGAAGGAGCTCTGGGTGATGGTGAAGTAGCACTTTCCACCACTAACAGGAATTTCAAAGGGCGAATGGGGAATCCCAATTCGGAAGTGTATCTCTGTTCACCAGCGGTGGCGGCTGCATCAGCGCTCACCGGTGTTATTACTGACCCGAGAAAAGTTAATGGGAGCTAGCATGGCACAAGTCATCTTGAAACTTGGCAATGATGTCTCAACTGATATCATTTATCCCGGTCGTTTCATGGCAACCGTCTTGCCGTCGGAGACGCCTCAATACGCGTTTGCAGACCTTGCTGACTTTAATACAAAACTGAAGGCTGGGCAAGTTCCGCCCGGCAGCATCATCGTTGGGGGGAAAAACTTTGGCTGCGGTTCATCCCGCGAACAGGCCGTTTCGACTCTCAGAGGTCATCAACTTGTTGTTCTTGCGAGGAGCTTTGCACGTATTTTTCTGCAGAACGCTGTGAACATCGGTCTGAGGTTGGTCGAAGTGCCGCAACTTGAAGCCGAGGAGGGAAATGAAATTGAAATCAGGCAAGGAGCCGTTGTGAACAGGACAACCGGAAAAACATTTGCGGTTACTGCCTTTCCCAACGCACGCCAGGCGATTATAGACGCAGGGGGGCTTATTCCGTACACAAAGCAAAGACTGCTTGAAACGGTGCATTGATATTTCCAGCAGTCGGAAGCGATTGAAACGACATTTGACAAACTACTGACCTGGAGAGAATACAGATGGAAAAGTACCAATTATCAACGCAGAGAGAGCTTTTTCGGATCCTTGAAGAGGCCATTCAGCGCGAAGACGACGCTCATGATATTTATGAGCATGCTGCTGAATACACAGATGATCCGACGGTGAAGGATTTTCTTCGAAATCTTGCCGCGATGGAACACGAGCACCATGTACTGTTGGAGAATAAACTCAATGAGCTTAAAGCTGTTGCCGAGATCCAGGATGAGATTAACGAAGCGTACGGCTAACATTATCATGAAACTGCCACCACACAATACATAGGGAACACTATGGAAACGATCGAACAGCCTAAGGTGCGGCATAAGACTTTTGTTTACAAAACAAATCTCAACTGGATTGATGGCAAGTCTGGCACACTTTCCTCCAATGGCAAGCCTTCAATCCGTGTCGCGAGCCCACCTGAGTTCAAGGGAGAGACAGGGGTCTGGACGCCGGAGGATTTATTCACCGCCTCTATTGAAATCTGCCTCATGTCAACATTCCTTTCGTTTGCACAAAGGCATGGATTGAGCCTAATATCGTATCAAAGCGCGGCAACGGGGACTCTCGCGTTCATCGATGGAAACTATAGATTCACACATGTTGTGCTTTCTCCCCATATAGTTGTAGCAGCACCCACAACTGAGTCCGACGTTCGTTCAATAGTGCATGATTCACATCGGCATTGTCTCATTGCAAACTCGATTAATACAATTGTTGAAGTAAATCCAAAAATCACGGTGCAATAGTCGGAAACCCTCTGATTTGTCTTCTCCTGGGCGCTTGAATCAAAAGGAACCACTGCCCCTACTTTCTCAATTCTGCAAAAAGGCTCTCAATTTAGACCAAGCATTGCGTTTCTGAGCGATAAATTGGAGTTTTTGGCTGAATTATTGATTGGCACTTCCTTTGCCCTTCATAAGCATTATCGCAAGGAGCCACTAATGCCAAACCCGTTTTCGGATGTCGATTTCCAATTGCTGAAGAAGTATGATCGGCCAGGTCCTCGCTACACCAGCTACCCGACCGCGCCGTTGTTCAGCCCTGCATTCACGGCTGAAGACTTCAATAGAGAAGTGATCAAGACAAACAAATCGGGTTCAACTTCCGACATTTCCTTGTATTTTCACTTCCCGTTCTGCGACACCCTTTGTTACTTCTGTGGATGTACAATGCTTGTCACGAGGGATCGGAGCCGTATTGCAGAATACATTCAGTATTTGAAAAAAGAAATTGACTTGGTGGCCCGACTGATCGCGTCCCACAGGAAGGTCACACAAATACATTGGGGAGGTGGAACCCCAACACATCTTGCACCTGAAGAAATTCTGGATATTGCCGGGTACATCAAGAGGTCGTTCCAAATCGACCCCGAGGTTGAAATGAGCGTTGAGATAGATCCGCGAGAACTCACACAAAAACATCTCGGTACATTGCGCCATGTTGGCTTCAATAGGGTAAGTTTCGGCGTGCAGGATTTCAATCCGAAAGTACAGGAGGCGGTGAATCGTATCCAGCCGGAGATGTTGACGTTGAATGCACTCACTTGGGCAACGGCTCTTGACTTTGAGAGCATCAATGTCGATCTAATGTACGGACTTCCTTTTCAGACTGTTCTTTCATTCAAAGAGACTCTTTGCAAAGTGGTAGAGTTCAATCCCGATCGGGTTGCTGTTTTCAACTACGCTCATGTTCCATGGCTCAAGTCTCATCAAAGGTTGATCCATCCGGAAGATTTGCCTTCAGCGGACCAGAAGCTCAGCATTCTCGAAACAACGATTGAAGCTCTTTCATCGGCAGGTTATGAATATATTGGGATGGACCATTTTGCAAAACCAAATGATGAGCTGACTCGTGCTCAAAAGCAGAAGACCCTCTACAGAAATTTCCAGGGATATTCAACCAGGGCGAACACCGATCTCTACGGTTTGGGCATGTCGGCTATTAGTCAATTCCACGATATCTACGCACAGAATACGAAATCGCTTCCAGAATACTATGCAGCGCTTGATCAAGGAAAGTTTGCCACACATCTGGGATATCGGATGTCTGAAGATGACCAGATACGCAAATACACTATCACACGCTTGATGTGCGACCTTGAGATCAACAAGGCATCAATTGAAGAAAGGTTTAACATTGATTTCGATGAGTACTTCGACTCATCGTTCGAGATGTTGCAAGAACTCGTCGCTGATGGCTTGGTTGTTCTCTCATTAGACAAGATAGCTGTCACCAATGTGGGGAGATTACTCCTCAGAAATATCGCCATGTGTTTTGATGCGTATATCGGACGAATCAAATCAAGTAACCCTGTATTCTCTCGAACAGTGTGATTTGCCTTGCGCAAAGGATTGGTCGTGGTTCTCGGCTCTAGTAACACAATCTCAATAGTGAAGCCGCTACATGATCATCGAGATTGCAACGGGAGATTGAAATATTAGCAGTCGTGAAAATCAATCCAATGAGTTATTGTTTTTGCGGTTGGCAATAAATATCTTCACGACAGAGCCCATTGCACCAATTCAAAGGCAATAATTATTTGCGTATCCCACCAGACTTTCCCCTCCAATATCAGTTGTTGAGGTTATTAGTATTGAAAGTACGCGCACTGTTTCTTCTCAGAAGTGAGAAGTTTGGGTCAACATTTGCGCCGCCAAAACCAAAATTGTTGATGATTCCTACCCGGCATGTTCTTTGAAACCATGATGGGTGTTGAATAGCGGACAGAGTAGTCCGCAAAGAAAGATCATGAAACAACTAACGCTCATATCCGCACTTATTGTTCTCTCTCTGACCATCAGAGCGGATCTCCAGGCGCAGGTCAATGACCAGTGCTTGGCCTGTCATGGCGAGAAGTCACTATCGATGACCAAAAAGGGGAAGGAAGTTTCTCTGTTCGTGGATGTCCCTTCAATGAAGAAGTCCGCCCATGGCGAACTCGAATGCGTCAACTGTCATAAGGGATTCAAGCCCGACGAGATTCCGCACGCGAAGAGAATCAAAGCGGTCGACTGCCTGGGTTGCCACGACGGCGAAAAGCTGGCCAACTACAAAGAGAGTATTCATGCGTTGAAGAAGCCTAATGGCGCCGCATCTGCGACGTGCACTGACTGCCATTCGACGCATGCCATAGAGAGGGTCTCCGACAAGGATGCAATTGCCAGAAAAGAGTTTGGCGTTGGGATTTGTGCGAAGTGTCATGCTGATGTCAGGTCGAAGT
>JBGPGQ010000010.1:0-23022 GCA_041483995.1 Bacteroidota bacterium | reverse complement strand
TGGAATATTTCGTCAGCTGTAGTGTTTCCCATGTTGGAAATTTGACTGGTTGGCAATCCGAGTGAGATGGATTTATTGTACAACGCAAGCGTAAACTCTCCCGCCAGGATGAAATGATCAGCCTTGAGCCGTTTGGCTATCAACTCAGCCAATGATTCAGTTCGTTGAATCCGATCTTCACGACAGTTCACAATGACAATCACCTTCTTTTGGTCCGATAGAAAGGTTCCTAACATTCCCCAGATTACGACGTAGGAATCGGGATCATTGGCGGCAAACGCGTTGACAAACTCTATGTTCTTTTCGTAGTAGCGGATCTTGAAGATGCGAAGCACTCCAGGATCAGCCTGCGCGGCGTGCATCCCTTTCAGGGCGTCAGTCTGCGTAACACCCAGATGCGAACACACTGCCAACGCAAGGGCAACGTTGTCCTTATGCTCAAGATATGTAAACTTGCTCATCATGGTATCACTGACATCATCAGAATTCACCTCGATGACCCGAGCCATGCGTTCACTTGCGGCTTCCTCCAACACGTGCAAATACGCATGCTCGCTCGTAAACAACACCCCATTCTGTGGAATTGTGTTGGCAAGCGAACGTGCCACATCTTGCATTGTCGGACCCATTTCGTCGAGATGGTCTGCGCGGACATTCGTAATTACGCCTACAGTAGAGCGGACCAACTGCCTTTGCATAATCGTCTGGTTACTTGGCAATACCGCCATACACTCCGTAACCAGCACTTGCACCTCCAGAGCAACGGCTCTCCGGAAAATCTTCAATTGCTCAATGATATTTGCTTTGCCAGCGCGAATTACAGGAACTTCCCTCCCATCAGGATAAATCACCCGAGGTTTTGTTCCAGTGGTCTTCCCGAGGGTCCGCACACCTCCACCCTGCAGACCTCCCGTAATCAATCGTGTCACGGATGATTTTCCGCGGGTTCCGTTCACAAGTACGCGGATCGGAATCAAGTCTACATTCCGTTGATGCCTGCGGTATTCCAACAAACCGGCGGTAAGAAGTAACACTAACAGTATGGAAATGAAAACCACCTGGATCCCTGCCCGTTATTTCAGAAGAGTCATTTTCTTGATCTCCTTGAACTTCGGCAGTCCTGTCACGGGATCCGTCACGCGCAGTTCATAGTAGTATACACCACTTGGCTCAGCGGCAGCGTTCCAAAGGGCTGACCGATAGGACGATGTCTGCCGACCATCCACAAGCGTGGCCACAACCTGACCAAGCACGTTGAAGACCTGAAGGGTAACAAACCCATCAGACGGGAGGCCATACTGTATCTCAGTTGTGGGATTGAACGGATTGGGATAGTTCTGCTTCAAGACGAACTCGGCAGGAAGTTCCCTAAGACCTCCGGACTGCACACTGAGCTTGAAGTCGGTTTGCGAGCCATCGCTCGCAATCGCCTCACCTTTCCCGTGAAGCGGGAATTGCTGCAGGTGAGCAGATGGGCCGACCAGCTCGAGAATCCATCCCGCGTTTTCTGACCCTACATCCCAACTAAACCTGAGGGGAAACTCTGCACCAACAATCCGGATCGCATATTCTGTTCGCCCATCATGTTCCGCCGCGATAGCGAGCGAGCTTTGCGTATCAAATCGGGCATCAAACACACCGCTGGGGGGTGTGGGCGGAAGGTCAAATCGTGCTGCTTCAATGTTCGAGTCAGAAGAAAAGTACAGGGTACGTTCTCGCCCATGTGCATCGACGACACTGAGCCGGCCGGGCGGGTTGCTATCATGAAGACTCTTTTTTCGAAAAGGCGTGTCGGCGGATCCTTCATTCATTAACGAAGATGTTGTATCGAGGACTATTTTGCCGGCCTGACTTACTTTGACCCAGTATCCCCTGCCAGGACGAACAGTATCAGCAACGCTGAATCCGCCGGTGCTTGAAAAGCCGTACAAAGGACTGACTATTGCAAGGGGTGGAACAGGTTTTATGTTCGCCACTGTAAAGGGAAAAGTCAACGATCCAATGAGATTCCATTGCTGATCGACATTGACCGTGTCCCGGGTCAACCTTGTTCCCCCCATAGTCAGGAATTGACTCGATGAAAACTTGATCCAATATCCGAAGCCATTTTGCAACGTGTCGCGTTGGCTGTATCCAGCATGGTAACCGAAAGCTGCAGACACCGCAGTCGAGAACAAAGAGGTTTTTCGGTAGTCACTGACAATAAGCGGGACAGAGATCAGATTCCAGCCCGCTTCCCCCTGGAAATTCACAGTTGTTGATTGGCTGGAATCCAGCACTGTTATCGTTACCGATTCACTGTCAGACAAACTCCCATCAGATGCTATGAAAGTAAGTAGATGAGCACCAATTTGTGCGATTGTTGGCGTCCATGCGAACCTTGCGCTTCCGTTTCCACTATCGCTAAATGAAGCTCCGGGAGGAAGCCCAATGACCGAGAGGGATGGGATAGTCGCATTCGGATCTGAGGCGGAAATCGTTCGTAATAGCTGCTGTCCGGTAACGGCAGACTGATTCCCAACCGACGCGAGCACCGGCGGTGCATTGATGAATGTATACGTTGTGTGGAATACGCCGTTCGATCCCGTTCCAGCATACAAATTGAGCGGGCTGGCATTGTCACTTTCAAGAGAGTAAACCTCCAAATCCGTGAGCCCTGAATTGAACTGTGTCCAGTGTGTGCCGCTGTCTGCGCTCACAAATATGCCTGCTCCAAATGTTGCCCCAAAAAAGATCTTCCGGTTGTTGGGGTGCATAAGGATGGCCCTGACAGAGAAGGTTGATGGCATGCGGCTGAGAAGATTCCATGTTGAACCTGCGTTCGTGCTCTTGTATACCCTGCCGCTGTCTGAGCCAGCATACAGGGTATTTGGGAAGTTGAAATCAATGGTAATGCAACGAATAAAAATATCTTGGGGAAGAAATCCATTCGCGTTTGTCAAGTGTGTCCAATTGCTGCCGCCGTTGACCGTCTTGTACATATAGCTTGAGTCTGTCCCAACGTACAGGGTACTCGGTGAGGTCTTGTCTATCGCCATAGAACGGATCGATGTACTTGTAGGAATACCGGTGTTTACTGCAAACCATGTTGTACCACCATTATCGGTTCTATAAACTCCATTTCCTGTCCCGGCATACACCTGATTCTGATTGGTCGGATGAACACTCAACGTCCTAACAAAATGGCTAACTACAGATGTATCTGTAAGGACCCACTGAACCCCACCATCCGTGCTCTTGAATACGCCTGATCCATATGCTCCCGCATACAAGACCAATGGACTGGTGGTTGTTCCAAATGAAGTAATCGTGTTTGAAGTGGAAAGGCTGTCCACTTTCACCCAACTCGAAGCGTGGTTCGAAGATATCCAGATGCCATCGCCAAACTCGGTGCCCAGCAGAATATTCCCATTGCCATTTATTTCTACTACTCTTCCGGCAATGCCAAGCATTCCCGCGTTTTGCGCCACCCAACTCACTCCAGCATTGCTGCTTTTGTATACTCCTCGTCCTTCTGTGCCAGCATAAACAAGAGAACTCGTTGTTCCATCGACCTTCATTGTATTGACAACAGCTGGCGGACCGGGAAGACCGGAGCCCACAAGCCATCCCACCGTTGCATCATTCACGCCTCGATAGTAGAATTTCCCAAGAGAATCTGTTCCGGCATACAGTTCCGCCGAGGTAAAACCAACAACGTTGATCTGGGGGTCCAGCAGGCGATTCGCAACACCAGTTGTATCAATATTGCTCCAGCTCGTTCCTGCGTTTGTGGAACGATAAACGCCAAGAGCTGCCGTGCCGATGATGAGACCGGTCGTCGGGGCGGCTGGATTGAGCGCAATGGACCTAACACTACTTCGTATACCTATGCTTCGTTGCACCTGGATCCAGCTCGTGCCTCCGTCAACAGATTTGAACAGCGCTCCTCCCAACACAATGTCACTAATCGTACCTCCCACATAAAGCGAATTGCTTGCGAACACGGTGACTACCCTCTGATGTAGAAGGGTTTCTCCTGAAACAGGATCGGTGACATTCTTGGGAGACCATGAAGCCCCCTGGTCTGTGCTCTTATACAAGCCGGTACCAAATGTCGCCGCATACATTGAATTTGTAGATGCATCGTACGCAATGGACCGTACTGAGTTCAACGTAGCAAGCGAAAGCGCCCAGCTCACTCCCCCGTCTATGGTTTTGAAAACGCCATCGTTTGTTCCTGCAAAGACAACGTTGTTGCTCAGTGCAAGGGTCGACCTCACGTAAGTGTTGGTCATCCCAGTTTTCTGATTTGCCCAGGTCGCGCCGCCGTCGGAGCTCTTAAACACTCCCCATCCGAAAGCTCCAGCATACAGCAGCGTTGAATTTGTTGGTGATTGGGTGATAGCCAATATGTTCTTGCCAGACGGTCCATTGGTTACCCATGGCTGAGCCTGAAGGCCGTTAACCATGAAGGTTGCACCAAAGAGAAGGGGGAAAAGTGATTCCCGTAGGAGGAGGCGTGGTGCAGTTTTCATCATTTGTCCTGGCTTTAGAGTCTCTTGTTTATGCTAAATGAGCAGAAAAGCGAATTGGTTCCAGTCTCTGAGTCGCGTGGAGCAAGTTAAGCGAACAAACCATGTGCCTGAATAAGGCATCATATTCAGCGTGTTTGGAGCATTGGCGACAAAAATCGTCTTGGGTTTGAGAAAAATATGGGTGGGATTTTCAGGTGTGAGAAAAAATACCCCCTTTGATTTCCAACGGATGAACGTATTTTTCGTAGGCACTTGTCATCGACCACATTTCTCGGTTGCAGACACGCGGTACGCTTTTTGTAATATGTAACAACTTGTTCTATTCTAAATATACCTCGCCACTATGCCAGATGCAAATCGTAATCATATGTATCATTGCTGGTTGCCTTCACTTCGTGCACTTGGGAGCCCGACACGAAGTGGAGAGAGAAAATTCCGCTCACTACGTTTCGCGCAGGATTGCAACTCAGGCAGCCCTACAATGTATTTTAGAAAAATCCTTTGCTATTTTTTGATTATAGTTGCTGGAAGGGAGAAAACACCCTATCTTCTACGAGGGGAAATCATTTGTCGCGTTGTTGCGGCATACAGCTGTGAGGATAACGCCCAGACAAGAGACCTTTCAGAGTCTCGAAACTTTCTGAGAACCTGGATGGTTTATCTGAAATCGTACCAATGCACAAATGGACTTACCAACCTGAATATCAACTGTCCAAGACATCAACTACTTTTTTGGGACGAATAATGCCAAGGATTAGCAACGTGAGGCCTCTGTTATTTTACGTAATTTTCGAGGGAAGTCTACTTTGTGTTTCGTCAAGCCTCTTGGCTCAGGACAACACTATTGGAACAGTCAAAGGCTCAGTGAACGACGATTCGACGCACCGACCGTTGGAGTTTGTAAACGTCCTTTTGCAAAAGAAAACTGACAGCACTCTTGTCACTGGAGCAGTAACCAACGCAAACGGAGCGTTTGAGTTGAAGAATATTCCTGCAGGCGAGTACTTTGTCAAACTAAGTCGGGTCGGTTACGAAGAGAAAGCATTGCCACCTTTTGCAGTCGATCTTCGCCATGAACAGGTAAATCTCGACACACTGTCGTTACTGGCCTCGATGTTCAAGCTGGAGGATGTGACGGTGACGGCAGAAAGACTTGTGTTCAATCAATCCATTGACCGAAAGGTATACAACGTTGACCAGGATATGATGAGCAAAGCAGAGTCGGCAAGCGAGTTGTTGGAAAACATACCATCGGTCCAAGTAGACATCGATGGAATCGTGAGCTTGCGGGGTTCGTCGAGCGTGCAGATCCTGATCAATGGCAAAACCTCTCCATTATTGGACAAAAAGGGAGGGGCGTTTTTAGAGCAGCTATCTGCAAGCGCAATTGACAAGATTGAGGTAATCACAAATCCATCGGCAAAGTACAAATCCCGAGGCAAGGCCGGCATCATCAACATTGTGTTAAAAAAGAATACGGCGCTTGGAACACATGGCAACGTCACAGGAAACGTCGGAAATGGTGGAAGATATAATGGTCAGGTTCGAGTGAACCATAACGACGGTGACCTCAATATATATGGAAACTTTAGCCTGAGAAGAGACAATCGCAATCGTGTCAACGTCGATTCAAGGGTAGAATACGCTACAACCGGTCCCTTTGCATTACCTTCATCTTACTACACGAACAGACTCTCTACCAATGAACATCCTCTTTCGAAGCTGGTGACTCTCGGTCTGGACTACTACCTCGATGGGCAAAATGCAATGGGCATCACCGGGAATTACGTTCACAATAGCTTCACGAGGGTCGATAGTTCAAATAGAATTCTTGAAAATGGAAGAAATCTCGTCTTTCGCAAGTATGACCGCAAGAGTACAGGTTATGATAGTGAAAGCGACTACAGTATTTCGACCTACATCCAGCATGATTTCGCGAAGGAGGGCCATAACGTGCGGTTGGATTTTGTGGCTTCAGGAGGCCCGCAGGATGATGATAGTTATTTTACAAACGTCTATACGGTGCTACCGATTCCATCAACGTATGACAACGCTCTCGTCCATCAACGCGATAACAGAATTCAGCTTACGGCGGATTACTCCAACCTTTTGGCCAAACATACTCTACTGGAAGCAGGGTATGCAGGAGAATTCAGCGGCACAGATCTCGATTTCTATGCTGAGAGCTTTGATTCTACCCAAGGTCGATTTGTAGAAGACGTGGCCAAGACAAGTCAATTTCATTCCAATGAGACGACTCATGCGTTGTATGTCACTGCAAAACACTCTTTCGGAAAATTTGGCGTCGGCTTGGGAATCAGAGCGGAACAGACCGCAATCAGGGCAGAGTTGATAACTCTGGACTCGGTTGTTTCCAACACATATCTTAATCTTTACCCTTCGCTTCATCTCTCCTACACATTCAGCAAAGCTGTTGAGGTTCTGTTAAGTTACAGTAGGCGCACTCTTCGTCCCAATGCACGAGACCTCAATCCGTTCCCAGAGTATCGCGACCCCAAGAACGTGTCGTTGGGTAATCCATCTCTCGTGCCTGAATACATTCACTCAATTGAACTGGGGTTTCAATTTCAGGGTGACTACATTTCAGTGTTACCGAGTTTGTTCTATCGATATTCAAGTAACCATATCGCTTCAATTAAGCAACTTGTCAATCGTTCCACCTTGCTCACTACAATAGAGAACCTCTCCAACAATCAATCGGCGGGCCTGGAAACAATTGTTTCAATATTTGGAGGTGATTTTTTTCACGTCGACTTGAGCGCTACCGGTTTTTATGAACAGCTGGACGCAACCAATCTTAGTACTGGTCAAAATAGATCCGCCCTGTCGTGCAGCGGTACACTGGCTACGAGCACGAATTTTACAAAATCGTCACGTTTTCAGATCCGCTCTCGTTTCAGGTCCTCCCGGTTGACATCGCAGGGAGAACACTCCCCGAATGCCGGCGTCAGCATTGGGTTCCGTCAAGATCTTTTTGGGCATCGACTGTTCCTGGTATGTACCGTAGCAGACATTTTCAGGACACGGAAGAGAGAATTTACACTCGATATTCCAAGGCTGCATCAAGCTGAGACGATTACGCGAGAGTCAAGGGTTATCTTCTTCGGATTGACATATCATATCGGTCGTTCAGCAAAAAAAGTAAAAGAAGAACCAACCGATGATGATGAAGACTTCTAAAGAGTATCATCATACCATCGAATGTGCATCGGAGTATGTGGTATCTTATTCTGTGAACTTGAGGTTGAACTGATAGCTGTATTCGAAGGCTTGAGAAGTTGGAGTGTACGTAACAGTTGCAAGCAGAGTGTAGGTCCCAGCCTTGTACAGAACAGATCTAGGTACCGCAACTCTTGCTGTATCGAAATTAGAGGACCCCTGCGACCATGCAAGTCCCTCAACCAATGAAACCTCCTTCGTGTCCGGACAAGATAGAGCAAAGGAGTAATGCATGGGTTGGATTGTTGCGTGCGGGATGGGAACAGACATTTCAATTACGGCAACACGTTTGTTCAGGGCAAGCGTAGGTATCGCCCCAGAATTGGCGGAACGATCCTGTTGTTGGAACTGCAGCGAAAAGGAAAGGTGATGCTCGCTTTGCACAAATAATCGATCTTTGAAGACAATCATGCATACGATCATTACCGCAAGTGCCGGCACCGCATACGCCGGTCTCAACACGTTCTGGAAGACGTTGCGGAACCTCTCAAGAATAGATCGTGATGCTTTCGGGTTCGCTTTGGTGGCAAATGCCGGTTCCACGATTTCATAGTCTTCACGGCATGAAAGACATGTCTGAAGATGTAGCTGAATTTCAAGCCCCTCCTTTGGGTTCACAACTGCTCCCCGGGCGTAGTCAACAATCTGTTCGCTCCTCAAATGTCCTTCGGCTAGGTTGGCCGCCGCGCTCTTGGCTGTAACCTGTGCCGCACGCCAGAACGCGAACTCCTCCCGTAACTCCTTTGAGTGGAGCAACTCAATCTCAATTGCTGCTTTCTGGGCTTCATTCACCTTGCCGGTGACATATAGAGGGATCAGATCTAGAAGTTCAGATTTCTCCATTCTGCTTCACCATCCGTTAAACATTATGTTGGTCTCACTAAGTAGTCGTTCGATGATGCAAAAGGTTTCAAGTTATCTTTTCCCGTATTGCAATTGCTTGTTTCTTACACCTGTGGAATCTGATTTTTACATTTCCTTCGCTTATGCCGAGGCGAGCGCCAATTTCTTTGTAGTCGAAATCATCAACAAACCTCAGGTTCCAGAGCTTTTTGCACTCCTCGGGTATCAGCCGGAAAATGCGTTCAACGATTGCCTTATTCTCTTCATTATCAAGGTCAGCGGAAATGTCCTTCGTGTCTGGCGGGTCAAAGTCCTCTCCGTCTGGAAGGTCGGAATACTTTCGCCAATAACGGACGTGATCGATGATTGTGTACCAAGCAACTGCCTGAACGTATGCCTTCAGCGACTCCCTGAGCTTGAACGAATCTGATCTGAACTTGTTCAGTAGTCTGTAAATCGTGTCAGAAACAATCTCGTCCGGTGATACTCTTTTGATACGCAGCCTCATGTGGGCAAGCTCCCGGATCCATTGGGTGAGGATTTCATGTTCTGTTTTGCGCCCGGCAAGGAATCCTTTTATGATATCCTGGTCACTTAAGTCCAATGGTTCTTGAAGGCCTGACTATGGAAAGGAGTATGAAATTTCATATAATACGAACATACCTAAACCATCAGAGTATGTCAAGCCTGACCTTGTCCTTTCGTTGCCTAGTTCTTGATTTGTGTAACCACCATAGCATCAAGCAACGGATAGATAATGGGGTGGCGCTCGCCTACGCACGATTTCTATCCACCATCTTGTCTTATGCTCGATCCATCGGGTTGCCATTCCCACAACTTTAGCTTAGATTTGGATGGCGACGTCGGGGTTCTATCGCTGTATTATATATTGAATGGAGCAACTCTGTGAGCACGAGAATCACTTTCACCCTTTTTCCTTCCCTGATGCTGATCGTAAACATATCTCTGAGCCAAACGTGGAAGGAGCAGCTGACCAAGGCAGACTCGCTTATTCAGTCCAGTCAGACTGATTCCGCGGTGAGTATGGGAAGGAGAGGGCTGAGAAACCCACAAGAACTGCTTTCCAGCAACGATACAACAGTTGCGACTCTCGTGTTTCGGCTTGCCAGAGAATATCGGGAGCGTGAAGTGTATGATCTGGCAGAGCAATGTTATGATGCCAACGTGAAGATAAGGAGGAAAGTCCTCGGCTCTGATCATTTGGATGTCGCTAACGGCCTGAATGGCCTTGCAATAATGATGTGGCTGGTTGGGAGAAATGATGAAGCAGAGGCATACAATCGAGAGGCTCTTTCAATTAGGGAACACCTTCTGGGGAAGGATCATCTCGATGTCAGTGAAAGTTTGAACAATTTGGGCCTTGTGCTTCTGGACCAGAGAAGATATAGAGAAGCTCAGGGTCTACTGACACGGGCATTGTTGATCGAAAGAAAAAACCAAGGCGATCGCAATCTAAGCGTCGCTCTAGCTCAACTGAACCTCGGAAATGCATTCTATGCGCAAGCCGATTACAATCATGCGGAAGAGTGCTATATGAAGGCGTTGAGTACGCGAGAAGAGCTGCTTGGTAAACAACATCCCGAAGTTGCCCAGTTGTATGACAATCTTGGAGACTGTTACGCTGACCAGGGGCGAACCATTGAAGCTGAGATGTTGTATAAAAAGGCTCTGACGATATTTCAGGCATCCTCGGGAGGAGGGAGGAGAGATCTGGCAATTTGCCTTGAGAATCTTGGAATAGTCTACACCGAGATGCGAAAGCTTGAACTGGCGGAAAACTATCTGGTCCAAGCGCTTGAGCTTAGAAAGAGTATCTTCCAGAGTGACAACCATGAGATTGCAGAGAGCTACGCAAATCTTGCCGAGGTACTGTCGCTCAGAGGACGTCATGAGGAGGCAGAGACCCTCTATACGCGGGCGATATCTGTCAGTAACGACGATCTACGTTTGCCAATGATGATGGGATTGGCAAATCTTTATAGGGATAATGCGAGCTATGCGAAGGCTGAATCGCTATACAAGAGTACCGAAACATTATGGCATCGTTTTTCAGTAGTCAGTCATCCTCAGCTGGCAAGTTTTCTTGAGTCCTATTCCGTGTTCTTTCGACACCAGAGAAATACTTCCAAGGCTGAAGCGTATGCTCGGTCGGCCCTGCGCATGAGGAAGGAACTATTCACTATTGGCGCGTCGGTTTTGTCAGAACGAGATGCCCTTACATATTCCTCTTTCATCACTAGATCCTTATCAAATTATCTATCCTGTACGTTTACGGACAAACACAATTTCATGGAAAGCGATAGCCTCTCCAATTTAGTGTTATCCTCGAAGGGCGTGGTCTCCGATTTGGCTTTTGAGCGGCGAAGGGAAGGATACGTTCTGGAGGATTCATCTAATGGAGCGATCGAGAACAGGCTCAGGAGTGCTCAGGTGACACTGGTTCGACTCTACGGTGGCGAAATGGGGAATATGGGTCAGGTAGCTTACAAACATAGAATAGATTCGCTAGGTAGCCTCTGCAACGAGCTCGAATCTAAAATTGCGCGTCACAGTGCCAGATTCCAAAAAAAGAAAGATTATGAAAATGTGAGCGCACAGCGGATTACCTCACTCCTTCCTCCACACTCAACGTTGGTCGAGTACCTGAAGTGGGACTATCTCAAGCTGAAGCCCGACACATCGATTGCTCATTATCTTGCGGTTGTGCTTGATCGCGGGAGCAAGCCGTATGTTACCGATCTCGGTGAAGCAGATAGGATTGACCGTGCAGTCACTAGCTATCGACAGCACTTGGTTGCGCTCGCGGAGAAGCTCGCCCAAAGCGGATTGCCAGTAACCGAGCATGATCAAGCGGAATACGCGTCCACTGCTTCAGTCCTTTACAAACTTGTCTGGCAACCTGTGGAATCCCATATCAAGGATCAGGCCACGGTGTTCGTCGCTCCTGATGGTGAGTTGAATCTTGTCTCGTTTGCAGGCTTGATCAACGACAAGGGTGAGTATCTCATTGAGAGGTATCCCCTGCACTATCTTTCCGCCGGAAGAGATCTCATCAGGTTCAAGAATCGGGAGACCTCTGGCACTGGGCTTATTGCCTTCGGTGATCCTGATTACGATGCACCGGTGGCTCTGCGGCTCGGTGAAGGCAAGAAGACTGCGCTGAGCCCTTCAGCCCAGACAGAACAGAACAACGCGAGTAATGTCCGATCAGCCTGTGGCACGTTGAGAGAGATCAACGTAGGTAGACTTGTCAACACAAGGCAGGAAGTCGAGTCGATTGCAGAATACTGGAAGCAGGACTATCAAACGGAGCCTGCGGTTATCTACACAGGTGCCCGAGCCAGTGAGGAGAACTTCAAGATGAACTCACACGGCAAACGAGTGATTCACCTTGCCACACATGGGTACTTTATCCAGAGTGAGTGCTTGCCAAGGCAACAAAGGAAGAATTTCGGTTCTGATGTAACATATACTGGTGAAAATCCCCTGCTACTTTCCGGGCTCTTTCTCGCGGGAGCGAACCTGCACGGTGTAGGAACGGAGGACATGCCCGCAGAAGACGGCATTGTGTCAGCACTGGAAGTCTCGGCAATGGACTTGAGCGGAGCAGACCTGGTTGTTCTTTCGGCATGTGAAACGGCACTTGGAAAAGTGAGGCAAGGTGAGGGTGTATACGGGCTCAGACGTGCGTTCCAGATTGCTGGCGCGAGGACAGTAGTGAGTGCGCTGTGGCGGGTGCCGGACAGTGAGACAAAGACGCTCATGAAGAGATTCTACGCCGAGAGGGGTACAACATACCCTGAGTTGATGCAGAAGGTGGCACTGCAACACATCCACGACCTCAGGCTCATAGGAAGACCTACTCACCCCTACTCATGGGGCGGATTCATTGCAACAGGAGATTGGCGTAGGAAATGACTGAGCCAAACAGAGTTGTCTTTGTGACAGTAGGGATATGATGGTAGGAGAATGTACCAATGAAGTCAGCGATCCCCAAGGCCAAATGACGATGATCGCGTTTTGCGAGCCATGTCAGATATCAACAATACGATAGCGTTTCCCCGGACCATCGACGCTCAAAGAAACGTGGGTCTCTCAGTCCCGCCTGTAATCACATCTCGTAGTTTACCTCACGTGTTGTAACCTCCGGTCGTTCTCTCCGACTACCTAATGAGGGAGTCAAGGGAGGTTACCGCGAAAATCCTATACCATTCTCCCCAACTTTTATAAATACGCTGAATTTCACGGCAGCGTGAAATCAAAAAAGATGGCGTTTGATAAAATAGACTTGGATTCTTTCACTAACGTTCTGAATCATTCTGGAGATCTCAAATGCGACCATACATTTTCTATCCCGGGTTTCTGCTGGTTCTTATGCTTTGCACAGCAGGGAGGAACCAATCCCAAGGACAACAAAACCTCGTACCATTCGATAATACATGGTATGGCTTCAATACCCTGGTTGGAAGCCAAACATATTTCTTATCAAGTGCCAAACTGACCGATCTTGATAACGATGGAGATTTGGACGTCGTTGCTTCGAAATACTGGGCGGGCTTTTCGGGAACTGCGAAGGGATTTGTCGTTCTCAAGAATGACGGCACAGGATTCTTCAATGCTACACCGGTGCACTATTCCTCTCCCCAAACGTCAGGGTTCGCGGAGACTGCTGATTTCAACAATGATGGGTTCGAAGATGTTGTTGTCTCGAACACCGGCGTTTTCGGCCAGGGTAACTCCATTTCTGTTTACCGGAATCTCGGGAATGGCACATTTGGAAGTCCGACATCCTATACAGTCGGGGTAGGACCTGAGGGCATCACCGCCGCTGATTTAAACGGAGATGGAAACATCGATCTGGCGGTCACGAATTACGGGGGTGGGGGAGGAAATTCGATATCCGTGTTGATGAATTCCGGTACCGGAGTGTTTTCTCCCGCCGTCAATTATCCCGCGGGCAACGCACCATACAGGATCGCTGCGGGCAGGATCAATGCCGATGCATCAGTAGACCTGGTGGTCGCAAATGGATGGGTGAATGGAGATAACGCCATGAACGTCTTAATCAATGCTGGGAATGGCACCTTCTCCAGTCGAACCGAGTACCTCGCCAACGGACTCGGTGCATTTCCTTCTGTCGCAGTCTCAGACGTTGACAACGACGGTGACAACGACATCCTCTTTCCGTACGGCGACTTCACCCTTGGTCCCATCGTAAACCTATACAGAAATCAGGGAGGCGGGACGTTCTCCATAGTGGCAATCCAGATGGACCAAAACACCAACCCCGCAGACATCAAGGTCGCGGATCTTAATGGTGATGGATGGAAGGATTTAGTTGTTGCTTCTGCAACGGCAAGAACAACAGATGGCTATGAAGTCGCTCTGAACAATGGATCCGGCGGCTTCTCACTTGCTGGATCGATGCGTCCCGCCGGACAAAACACGGCTTGCATCATGCTCGGCGACGTCGACAACGATCATTGGGTAGACATCCTCACGGCTGACTCGTACTCCATGCAAATCACCGTGCACAAGAACTTTGGCCAGGGGGTGTTTCCTCTTCCACAGTTGATTGACTTATCGGGAAGCGAAATTGTGGGTAGTCTTGACGCCGCAGACATTGATGGCGACGGCCTTTTGGATGTCGTGATTTCTGCTTCCGGTCGTGCGGCAGTCGATGTGCCCGTGAAGGTCCTGAAGAATCTTGGCAACGGCCACTTTGGCCCGGCCATCACAAATTCTATTAGAGGCGGTGGTATGCAGGCAAAGTTCAGGGATCTTAATGGCGACAACATCCCAGATCTGCTCTTCGCATCAGGGATAGGCTCTGCTCCATACGATTTTCATTACACAATAAATCTCGGGAATGGTACCTTTGGCCCTGTGCAAACAAAATCACTTGGCTCCTGCGGATGGTACGATATTGATGCATTTGACCTGGATAATGATGGCGATAAGGATGTGGTTGTAACTGAATGGCTGGGCTGCCCGAGTATTCCGGAGTCCTCGATGAGGCTATACATTTGTCTCAATGCCGGTAATGCCACGTTCGCCAATCCACTCATCAAAGTCATAGGGCCCGGTGTGAGTGCTCTTGCCGGCGCCGATTTCAATGGAGACGGCAAAATCGACATTGCAAGTGCAACCTCGGGAGCGATCATAAATATTTCTATTGGAATTGGAAACGGTGATTTCATTGATCCTGTCCCGTACTCCATTGGAAGCCAGGGAGGAGCAACAGATCTGGCCATTGCTGATTTCAATCAGGACGGCAAACTTGACATTGCTTCGTGCAATTTCTGGGAATCAACAACGATGTCCATCCTCTTCGGCAACGGTAATGGGACGTTCCAGCCCGCCGTGATCCTTCCGTCAGCCCATTCTCCGGATCTCCTGAACGTCTCGGGTATCACGGTGGGAGACATGGATAACGACGGTGACAAGGACATTGTCGTCGCGAATAATGCATCGAATTCCCTATCTCTCTATGTCAACAACAACGGTACCTTTAGCTTCACAACGAGAATAGGAGCCTATTGGGGGGTCTCGTCACCCTTCTTTGCCGATTTTGACAATGACGGAAAAGGAGACATTGTGGCAATAGGAGGCCTCCCAAATCCAGGACCTCCCGGTGTTTCTAGCACGATGTTGTTCATACAAGGTACGAACACCGGAGCAACGTCTGTGTCGCAAGATCTCACCCAAACGCCCAATGGATACAGCCTCGATCAGAACTATCCAAATCCATTTAACCCGTCGACTACCATTCAATTCCAAATACCCGAGCGTGCTTTCGTTAGAGTGAAGGTGTTTGATATCCTCGGGCGTCAGGTGGCAACACTTTTGAATGAAGAGAAGAGCGCTGGCAGCTATTCAGTCCGTTGGGATGCGACAAACATGGGCAGCGGAATATACTTTTGCAGACTCGAAAGCAACGGCCGACGCGAGATCATGAAGATGCTGCTGATGAAGTAGTTATGGGGCAACAAATATGTGTCGAGAACAACGTTACTCATCTCAATTTTAGGAAGAGGCGTTCCCTGAAAATCGTTGCATAGCGCGCATCATGACTTGGAACAAAGTACTTGGAAGAAGGAGAGTAAGTGATCGGCAACCAGAAATTGCGCGCACCCTTTGAGCCATCCAAGGGCTCACAATGTGGCAGAGTCTCCTCACAGCTAACAATACACCCACCGATTTCCCACAAGCGACCAACAAAAATGGAGACCAGCGACGACTTCCGCACTGTGGATACGTTGTGACATGCTGGCACACAACATGCTATAAGACACTCAACGCACTTATTTCACGCAGGCTACTCAACTCGCGAAGATGAAAAGAGATTTAGTGATCGTGTTGATGCCGGAGAGAAGGGAATCTAACTCAAGGATCAGAAAGATGTATTCAGAAGCAATAACGGCCGAACGACTGGGCAAATTTGCACTTGCGTTGCAAATGTTTCTTGAAACCATCGAGCAGGGCACCGATGATGAAGGCGAGCTCTACTTTCATTGTGGTTGGTGTCTTGAGCAGGACGACCGTGGAAACAAGCTCAAGGCGTTGTTCTACTATCAGAAGGCCGCAATTTATGCACATTCACCGGCTTGTAAGATCAACGGTTTCTTTCGTGCCGGGTGGTTACTAATGCAATCAAAGGAATTTGCCAAGGCAGCAACAATGTTTAGAAGTGCCGTTGATTATGGTGAGCTCGTTGATGTAAGAACCGAGGCATACCATCATGCGGCCTTCTGGTACGCATCATGTCTTGAATCGCTAGCACTTTATCTGGACGCCATTCGATGGTATCGGTTTGTGGAGGCCCTCGATCCCCGGCTCGACCCTGAGAGTCGCTACCGTGAAATCATATGCCTCAACCAAGTTGGTTCCTTTGAAGAAGCATACCGAGTGTGCCTCAGCTTTGAGAGCCCCTCTTCAGCGGATTTCGATCGACAGCGGTATGATGACCTCTGTGCTCTGGTGAAGAAAGAAAAGGAAATCCTGTATGCTTGTCTCTCAGAAAGTTCTTCACCTCAATTCCTTACAGGTGGCTTATGAATGTCGCTGAACATGCTTCAAACCTCTATCCATTACAAACACAACCGTACGCGCTGGAAGATCTGGAATACATTGCGTTCTCGGGTCACCATGAAATCGCACATGGAATCTTTCAGAGTGTTTCGAAGGGGGAACGCAAACATTACGCAAACAAGTACATTCTTGCTGAAGTTATTTACGGTGGGATAAAGAAGCTCAGGAAGTTCCTCGCGGCCTCAGCGGAAGTAGATGCAAACAAAGAAAAAGAATTTGTCAATGAAGTTGTCAAGCAGTTCCTCGTCAGCTGCCGTTCCAGCGGAGTCTACCCCAGGGAACTGTATGAATCGTTGCTTCTCTGGAGCGATGAGCTGATGAAGCTGTCGCTTCTTCAGGAGGCGTTGCACTACTACGATGAGACAATTGCAACCGGTGTGAACAAATATCCGGAACTATACTCTCGGGCTCTCATCGGCAAAGCAGGCGTTCTGAACACGCTGGGCAAGTTCCAGGAAGCACAATCGTTGCTCTCATCACTTGCGGACCGCCCCTATATAATCAATGATCGTAACCTGATTCCGGACATTGTTTTTGGTCTTGGGACGGAATCGCTCCTGAAGGGCGAGATCGAATACTACAAGAAGCTGTTGTTTCGCGGACTGAGGCACTTCTATACGGATATGGGGGACAGACGGTTGTTTGTTGAGCAGCTTCTGAAAACATACCGCCGCTCACACAAAATTCTCCTTGACGGAAAGGTGTCTTTCGGCGACAAAGTTCTGGTTTTGCTCCACATATTTTATTTTATGATCCCAGACCTCGGTGTTCTCCGCGTTATGCGTGTATCTCGGTTGTTGACGATGGGCCTCCTTGGCTATGTATACGCCCTCAACTATTTCCGGCGAAGCACGCTTGAAAGGCCAGAGATGAATGTATTGAAGCTTGATCGTCTCGCAAGGTTCGATTCCGGTAGCGACAGCACAGGCACGACGCAATCGCGATTGAGGCGAAAGAACATTCTTGTCACGCGTGCGATGGGTGGAATTGGCGACTTGCTCATGATGACACCGGCATTTCATGTGCTTAAAACCAAATATCCGAACGAGGAACTCCATCTTGCTATTCCACGGCGATACTTCCCTGTGTTCCAGGGAAATACAGATGTCAAGTTGCTTGACATCGAAACCGAGGACCTTGATTGCTACGCCTATAAGAAATGGTTCAACTTCACCGACTGCCCGGCAGTGCGAGTGGAGGCCAGGAGTGCGCCGAAAGTGCGTAAGAACCGGATTGATATTTTCACACGTGCTTCCGGAGCGAATCTCTTTGAGACGTGGACGATGGATCGCCTGCCACGATATGCTGTGTCTCCAGAAGAGAGAAACTTCCAGGAGTCTTTCTGGAAAGCGCACAACTTACAGAACAAGACAGTTGTGGGAATACAATTGCGATCGGATGAGGTCTACAGGGACTACCCTCATATGGAAGCAGTTGCACGTGCAGTGTCTCAGGAGTATCCAGTCCTTGTGTTCGACGCCGAGACAATCCGGGGATTCGAAGGGCAAAACATTACCAAGATCGAAGGGCTGTCGATGCGACGCGCATTCGCTCTTGTATCGGGATGTGATGCGATCATCGCGCCCGATTCGGCATTCGTTCACCTCGCGGCTGCCTTCGATACACCTTGCGTGGCGCTCTACGGGCCAATTGATGGAAAGATTCGGACACGACATTACCCGAAGTGCAAATACCTTGACGTCCGTAGAAAACTTGGCTGTTTGCCTTGCTGGAGGAACGACAGGATACCATGTAAACTTACCAACATGCGGACAAGCGTTTGTATGGCGGATATTTCTGTTACTGAAATCCAACAAGCATTGAGTGATATACTTAAACTGAGGAAACCTGCATGAAGCTTACAAGCAAATTTTGCGATGCGGCGGATTGGTTCTTGCCGGAAATGCAACATATTATTCGGAATGAATTACGAGAGGTCCCGCGCTTTCACAGGAAACAGTGGGAGTTCGCGGCGATATTCCTTTCCCTGCAACAGCATGGCATGTTGGACAAGAACAAAGTCGGCCTTTCGATGGGCGGGGGAAAGGAACTTCTCCTCTATGCCATCGCTCAGCACATCGAGCAGCTCTTAGTTACCGATCTGTACGATACTGAGACCACCTGGGACTGTGCCAAGACCGGCGATCCGGACGAATTCCTAAAGACAAACATGCCGTTTCCCGTTGACACAGGGAAATTCCAAGCTCTGAGAATGGACATGCGCGATCTGAAGTTCCCGGAAAAATCATTTGACTTCTGCTACTCGTCTTGCGCCATTGAGCATATTGGCAGCCGCGAGGACTTCCTGCAGCATTTCAACGAGGTGGCCAGAGTTCTCAAGGACGATGGTGTGTACGTGTTGACGACGGAAGTCCACTATGGGTCTGAGACAATTCCAGATCCGAACAACCATGTGTTTTCTCTAGAATATCTGAGGAATCTCTTTTCCGATTCTCATCTTGTCCCGGAGTTCGAGTTTGATGCCCATATCACACAGCATGAGATAAACTATCCGGTTCCCGGGAACATCAGACATCTTTCCTATGCAGGGAAGTCGTCCCTTTCAGGGCTGCTCTTTCAGGAGTATCCACATATCCAGCTTCTGAGGGGTAAATACCCGTTTACATCCGGATTGTTTGTGTTGAGGAAAAGAGGAGAAGAACAGAATGAGTTGAACTGCAAGGGTTTGGAGGCTACCAAGAAGTTCATCGAATCAGGCGTTCAAACGTATCGCACGGCAATTGAGAACCACGAAATAAGCCTTAACCCGTTCTCAAATCTTCCTGGTGAGTCATCCCGATTCTATACCGACCACGAAGAGTTCTTCACGAAGAATGGCTCGAGTTCCCGCGATCACGAGACAGTGTTTCACACCGACTATTTTTGGCTGGGATCGGGGAAGAGAACATTCGAGGTTGCGCTGTCATCCTCTGACCCGAAAGGTGAGGCGGACAGTCTGATCGAGATCAGGGTTCACAGGTTCAAGACTCTTGCATCGGGTGACGTTGACTGTGCATCGATGCTGAGGCTTCCCGTGGGGCGTGTTGGTCGAATACTGCAAAAACTTGATCTCGAAGTCGATCAGGAGTATTGCTACGCAATACTCGCAAAAGTGCGACAGGGTTCGTGTATGTTCGACACTGTGACGATCAAGAGCTATCCATCACGTATTGTGGGGTCAAACATAGTGGAACCACCGAAGGAATCGTTAAAGACAAAATCCAATAAGGGTGCTTTATGGACATTGCTGCACGACGTTTTACCTGGTTCTACGCCAAGAGCCAACTGAAACTCAAATACCGCTACACATCACTTGGTTTCTTGTGGAACTTCCTTGAGCCGGCACTTTTCCTTGTAGTGCTCAGCCTTGTGTTCTCGGTTGTGAACCGGATGGATATCTCGGATTATGCCGTGTTCTTGTTTGGTGCTCTCATACCGTGGCGTTATTTTGAAAAGGTTGTGAACTCATGCATGGAGTCAGTGGTTGGGGGTGATTGGTTGTTGAAGAAGATGTACGTTTCTCCGCTTGCCATGCCGTTGACCCGATGGATGGTTGCAAGTATAGAGTTTCTCTTTTCGTTGGCAGTTGTCCTTGGGCTTTTTGCGGTCATCAAACACACCTGGACTGTACATTTGCTGATTCTGCCCCTTGCAATCATTCCTTGGTCGATCCTCGGGCTGGGTGTGGGAATGATGTGTGCAGTGTTGTTTACTTTCTTCCGGGACGTGCGTCCAATTGTCCAAATGGCTCTGATGCTTGCATTCTTTTCATCCCCTATTCTCTTCAGGGCTGATCTTTTTCAGGCTGATTCTGTTCAGGCGATTATGGTACGATGGCATCCGTTGACATATTTCGCAGGGCTTTTCCAAAAGCCAATTTATTATGCATCGTGGCCGAGCACGGTTGACTGGGTTGTTTCTTGTACTGTCAGTGCAGGCTCTCTCTTGTTGGGATATTCGCTGTTCAACAAGTGTAAAGGACAATTCTACTTTTATATGTAACCAGCATGGAACTGCACAAACTCAAAATGGAAACGCAACTCCAGACTGTCTTCAAATTGCAAAATGTTTGGGTCAGTTTTGAAAAATATGCCATCAAGCAGCGCAGCCTTAAGTACATGCTCGAAAACATGATTGATGGTAAGGAACATGCAAAGTTCCATGCACTCTCCGATGTGACCATGCAAATTACTGAAGGCGAGCATGTGGGTATTATTGGTCGCAATGGCGCCGGGAAATCCACTTTGCTACGTGTGCTAACCCGGGTAATAACGCCGCAAAAGGGGTGCGTGTACGCCAATGGCTATAGACATGTAGTTCCGCTGCTCGAGCTTGGCATTGGTTTTCAGCCCGATCTTTCAGGAAGAGAAAACTGTTTTCTGTCGGGTATCCTGATGGGGTATTCCTTTGCTGAGATAAAAGGAAAGATTGAAGGCATCATTAGGTTTTCGGAGTTAGGCGAGTTCATTGATGAGCCTGTCAAGAATTATTCTTCGGGCATGTTTGCCCGCCTGGCGTTTGCACTGGCAACAGACGTTGAGCCGGAAGTCCTTCTAGTTGATGAAGTGTTTGGAGTGGGGGATGAGTTTTTTATGAGAAAATGCATCGTGCGAATGCAGAAACTAATGCAGCGTGGTAGTACAACTGTTTTTGTCTCGCACAACCTCGACTTTCTGGTTACTCAATGCAGTCGCCTCATCTGGTTGGACAAGGGGAGAATTGTGATGGACGGAAGATCTGCGGAAGTCGCAGCGGCCTATCGCCAATCTGAAGGAGAGATATGAATCTTTGGCCGAGAAATAGTGCAACTCGTACACGTGAAGCAATAGTTATCGTTAACGCGACGAATCTTGGCAAGTTCCTTGACGGAATTGGTATCTACACGCTCAATCTGTTGCGTGAGCTGTCACATCTCAACACAAGTGTCCGTTTTGTCATTTATGTCAACAGAACCTGTGAAGAACATCTGGAGGAAGTTCACTTTTCATCACACTGTACGTTGCGCTGGGTTAGTGGGCACCTTTCGCCAGACCACAGATTCAAAGGTCATCTGCTTAGGCTACTATATGCCAACTATCTCGCCCTGAAGCATCGCGGAGAACTCATATTTGCCACAAGTCAGCTGGAGGCAATTCTCTTCAAGTCCAACCAGATTATTACGATCCATGACGTAATCCCCTTACTGTTCAAGAAGTGTCACAAAAAACAGTACTACTATTATAGATACATTCTCCCGAGGGTACTGCGAAACGCAAGGGGAGTTGTTACTCCATCCTATCATACAAGAGCACTATTGATTCAACACTATTCATTGGATCCGGGCCAAGTTCATGCAATCCACAATGGTGTTCATGAGAAATTTCTTGAGACCGTAGTGGGGGAGCAAAAGGATAACGAAAGGTTTATCCTTTTCACTGGCAGGATTGTGCGCATGAAAAACATTACGGGTATGTTGCGTGCGTTTGCCCTTATCAAAGACATTGTTCCTCATAAACTCGTTATCGTCGGTCATGGAAGGCATGAGCTTAAGAAGGAGTTCGATGCGGCGCGCCTGTCCAATTACGATGTTGACCGCAGCCGAGTGGAATTCAAGGGGCATGTGTCGTTTGATGAAATGGTTATTTTGCTGAACAGAGCCTCAGCGCTTGTCTTTCCGACTTTTTATGAGGGGTTTGGTCTGCCGCCGCTTGAAGGGATGGCCTGTGGTTGCCCGGTTGTTGTCTCTGATGTCGCAAGTTTGCCAGAGGTGTGTGGGGATGCTGCCGTGTATGTTAATCCGTATGACGAGCAGAGCATTGCCAATGGCATCAACACCATATTGAATGATAGCGTGTTGCGAGAG
Source organism: Bacteroidota bacterium (assembly GCA_041483995.1). GTDB lineage: Bacteria > Bacteroidota > Ignavibacteria > UBA10030 > UBA6906 > JBGPGQ01. The sequence goes on along the minus strand of JBGPGQ010000010.1, from coordinate 468 downwards.
AATTTGATATCAAAGGGTCGTGAGAGGGCGAAGTGCTTCAGCTGGAAGGAATCGGCGCAATCACATCTTTCCTTGTTCATAGGAGTACTCCAGACTGAATCAGCATCACGTGTCCCGATTGACGATCTGATTGTTGCTCATGAAACATGAAGAGGTGCCTGCCATCAATGGAACATCCATCAGCCTCTTGAGGGCCTCAGACTTGTGGCTGGTTCCTGTACTTTTCCACTTCCTCCTTTCACCATCCTCGTACAGGATGTAATAAATACCATTGGAGCGTTTGAAGAGAGAGAGCATGAAACACCTCCTGATGTCTTTGAGGTGTTCCGAAAGAGGAGCGTCAGCTGCTAACAGAGTATGAAGATTACCGGTGGGAATCTGAGGGAAAAGTGGGCAAACCGTATTGGATTTGCGGGGCGGACGGGACTCGAACCCGCGACCTCCTGCGTGACAGGCAGGCGCTCTAAC
>JBGPGQ010000009.1:0-23135 GCA_041483995.1 Bacteroidota bacterium | reverse complement strand
TCTACGCATCAACGAATAGCGGTGCAAGCTGGTTCGCATCAAATTCTGGGCTGAGGAATGCAAATGCGTTTGCGATGACTTCCTCTGGCTCGACTCTCTTTGCCGGGCATGCCGGCGGTATTTCCAAGACTCAAGACGAAGGAACAACCTGGACGACAGCGAACAACGGTTTGCCGACCGGCGTGGGGGTCTTGGGAATGACGACACATAATTCATATATCTTTGCCGCAGCCGGATTAGTGTATCGCTCGTCAGATAATGGAGCGAGTTGGGTTCCGATGAATAACGGAATCCCCAATCCCTACATAAACACGTTGTCGGCGGGAGGAACATCGGTATACGCCGGAGCTGGCATAACAGGAGGCGTTTACGTGTCAACGAACGATGGCGCGAGTTGGAGCGGACCTGGAACAGGACTGGGATTTGGCGCTGTGAGTACCATCTTTGTTGATGGTGCCGACCTATGGGCGGGAGTTGGATCCGATGGGGTGTATCATTCAACAGATAATGGCGCAACCTGGACTTCATCAAGCACCGGATTGCCTGCGTTCAGTAGAGACGTGTGTTCGATTGTACGCAACGGCACAAACCTTTTCCTCGGACTCACAACATCCTTCGGTGCCGGCAGCGGTGCGGTCTGGATCTCAACAAACAACGGCAGCAATTGGACAGCTGCGAGCACTGGTATCCCGTCGGGGGGAAGCTATCTCTTCACGCTCTACTCGCTAGGTCAGTTTGTTTTCGCGGGGTTCAACTACCAGAGCCCAACTTTGGCCATCGGCATCTATCGCACAAGCGACAATGGAGCGAGCTGGACTCCGGTAAACGATGGATTACCGAACCCATCTTCAATCAATTCCATTACAGCGATGGGAACAAACATGTATGCGAGTTATCTTGGCGTGTACAAGCGGCCCCTTTCCCAGATTACAGGTGTCAAGGAACTTGTCAGTGAAATACCGAAGAGGTTCGGTCTCGAACAGAACTATCCGAACCCATTCAATCCGAGCACGAACATCAGATTTCGGATTGCGGAGTACGGATTTGTGTCCTTGAAGGTCTTTGATGTGATGGGAAAAGAAGTTGCGATGTTAGTAAATGAGAACGTGAAGAGCGGGACTTACGAAACGAACTTTGACGCTTCCAGACTTGCAAGCGGCATCTACTACTATCGGCTCACCGCGGGAGACTACTCGGAAACAAAGCGCATGCTTTTGATGAAATAAGAGAACGACTTTCAAAAACCATAACATATACTTACTCAAAGGATTCCTATGAAAACCATAAAGGCTATGTTCGCAACATGTATCCTGATCCTTCTCATGATTGGTGGATGCAAGAAGGATGCGGAGACAACAAGTCCAAACAATAATACCGGCACCTGTAACTTCACAACAGATGTCATCGCTGTTGACGGAGCGACGGGAAACATCATAAGGGCCTTCTGTCATGTGCTCGGCAGCTCATACTTTGCAGAATTCCACACGGATACGAGCGCTGCGCCCACAGGAATAGCGATGATTTTTTCAGGAACTACGAGGCCTGCGCCTGGAACCTATACAATAGTGACAGACGTCGCTCTGGTGGCAGCGGGAACGGTGTATGTGGAGTATTATGATCCGGCAAATGCGTGGCAAGGCACAACGGGGACAATAACGGTCGCTACGAGCGGTTCCCAGGTAGTGATCACGTTTTGTTCGTTAACGTTGTCCGGAGCGGGCACGAAGGTCGTTTCGGTCCGGGCAACCACCAATCTCTGATGATGTAATTCAAACTGATTTTGATGAAACCGTCCCACTCAATCAACAATGGGGTTCGCTGTGAAAACATGGCTCAAGGTTCTAAGCATCTCCTTCGCACTGATCGCGATACTACAACAGGCATCAGTAGCACAATGGGTTAGCAGCAGCACAGGCATCACTGTAAACAGCATGTACTGCTTTGAAAAAGTCGGTTCGGCTCTGTACGTCGGGACAGAAGGCGGAGGGGTTTTTGTCTCGACCGACGGCGGGTCGAACTGGACCGCAACAAACTCCGGATTGACAAACCTGAGCGTAATAGCAGTTCTCGCAAGTGGATCGAACCTGTTCGCTGCAACCGTTGGAGGAGGAGTGTTTCTCTCTACCAATGGCGGTTCAAGCTGGACCGCCGTCAACACCGGTCTCACAACATTGTTTATCTATTCTCTCGCAGCCAACGGCGGAAACATTTATGCTGGGACCGGGTCTGCGGCTGTATTTAAATCAACGAACAATGGCGCAAATTGGACGGCCTCGGGTTCGGGAATTACCAACTCATCCATAAATGCACTGATCTCCTCCGGAGCAAACCTGTTTGCCGGGACGAACAACGGCATATTCCTCTCAACCAATCTCGGTACAAGTTGGACTCCGGTCAACACGGGATTGACCTTCACGTTCATTACTTCGTTGTTTGCCCACGGAACTAACATTTATGCTTCGACCAGCAGTCAAGGCGTGTTCCTGTCAACGAATAATGGTGGCAACTGGACGCAAATGAACACGGGGCTGACGAATCTGGCGACCACTGGTTTTGCTTCAAGCGGGTCGAATGTTTTTTGCAGCACATATAATGGGGTGTTCCTATCAACGAACAGCGGCACGAATTGGAACGCGGTAACCACTGGATTGGGCAGCATTAGTGTTTACACAATGACAGTGTTCGGGCCTTACGCTTATGCAGGTACATTGAGCAATAAAGTCTTTCGGCGACCGCTCTCAGAAATGGTGGCAGTCTCACTCGAAGTCACTTCTTTTACACCACTATCCGGTCCGGCAGGCACAAATGTGACCATAAATGGTAATGGCTTCAGTGGGACGCTGCAGGGTACGGTGGTGCGATTTGGTGGGGCGCAGGCCACAGTGTCAAACGTAACTACGACTTCCATTACTGTTCATGCGCCGCCCAATGCGACGTATGCTCCCATTGCGGTGACATCAGCCAACAAGACTGCCTCTTCACGAAATCCATTTATTGTTACATTCAGCGGCGGTGGGATTGGCCCCTCTTCATTTGAGGGAAGCCTGACGGTTGCGGACCCTGTGAACGCTCAATGGCTTTTCGTCGCGGACATGGATGGTGATGGGAAATGCGACCTGATTGCACCCCGTGTTAGTGGAAATTATGTTTCGGTGTTCAGGAACATAAGTACCGGTTCGGCAATCTCATTTGCAACTACCGTAGATTTTTCAACAGCATGGTTTGGCGTGAAGGGAGGAGCCATCGGAGATGTGGATGGTGATGGAAAGCTGGATATGGTTATAGCCGATGCAGGTGCGGCCTCCCCTGGCCGGATCTCAGTATTCAGAAACACGAGTACGCCTGGCAGCATTACATCAGGTTCGTTTGCCACCACCGTCAACTTTTCCGTTCCAACCGGGTTCATCCTCCCTAATGATATCGCGCTTGCAGATTTCAACGGCGATGGGAAACTGGACATAGCCGCTTGCGGCGTTGATCTTTCTTCCAACTACCAAGTGTATGTGTACAAGAACACAAGCACTGTTGGCAGCATTACATCGAGCTCATTTGCAGATCCATCGTCGATTCCAACCGGATCAGGTGTTAATGACATTGATGCTGCAGACTTCGACGGTGACGGGAAGGTGGATCTGGTTACGTCAAACACGGGGGCGAACTCCATAATGCTTTACCGAAACGTGGGTCTTTCAGACAGCAACATCTTTGCATCGCCAATCACCATAACGATGAGCGGACCCTGGAGGATTGCCGTCGGTGATCTTGACGGCGATGGAAGGCCCGACATTGTCGCGTCTAACTCGCAGACTTCAATGATGGTCCTCAAAAACGTCAGCGTCATCGGTGACATCACGTTCAATCCCGCGGTAGCCTTCACAACTCCGAATGGATCCTACGTTCCGGCAATTGGCGATCTGGATGGCGATAGCAAACCAGATATTGCGATCACGAATACGTTGAGCAACACGGTGTCAGTGTTCCGCAACCGCACGAGCGGCAGTGTCATCGACACTACATCGTTTGGGCCACGGATTGATTACGATACCCCCCAACCCTTTGCAGTTGTACTTGGCGATCTCGATGGCGACGGCAAACCAGAAGTTACAATAAGCACATCACAAACCCCGGGACCCTTGCGAGTGTTGCGTAATAGGGTCTCTGTCGGATTTGTTCCCACTCCGGTTGTAACGGGAACGAGTGACGATCTTGGCGGGGTTTTCTTCCAGGATCCCAACAACGGATATATCTCGGGAAAGAACGGCACCGTGCGAAAAACCACGAACGGAGGTCAAACGTGGACCGCATCAACAACAGGAACAGTTGCAGACCTCACTGATATAAAATTTGTTGGATCAACCGGATTCATCACCGGGAATGGGGGATTGATTTGCAAGACAACGGACAATGGAACAACCTGGGTTCCATTTACAACAGGTACATCAGAGAAATTCAATGGTGCATCATTTGTTGGGCCCGCATCTGGCTGGGCAGTAGGCACTAACGGAACGATCTGCGTTTACAACGGGAGTGGTTGGACTCCACAGTCGACTGGAACAACAGAAGAATTTAAGGGGGTGTTCGCACTTGGTTCAACGGGCTGGGCAGTCGGTTCGGGAGGAACTATTTGCAAATATAACGGGACAAGTTGGGTTCCACAGAGCAGCGGGACAACAACGGTAACGTTCAACGACGTGGCTTTTGTGGACCTGAACACGGGCTATGCTGTCGGTTCGGGAGGGGCGATTTGCAAGACAACAAACGGCGGAACCACATGGAATCCGCTCAACCCTGGACTTGGCATTGTCAGTGTCAGAAAGATCAAACTGGTGAATGCAAACACAGGCTGGGCAGTGTGTGATGGAGGGGCCGTTGCACAAACGACGGATGGAGGAAACACATGGACGACGACATATCTTGGCACAGGAGGAAATCTCGGAGCAATAGAGGTTGTCGGCGGTAAAGGCGTTATTGTCGGTGATGGCGGGAAGGGTTACACGTTCACAAGCGACGTGCTATCTGATGTTCATGAAATTGATCCCGGGAATAGACTGCCCGAAACCATCGAGCTCATGCAGAACTACCCGAATCCGTTTAACCCAACGACAAAGATGAGGTTCACAATTCGTGCCTCTGGTCTTACGTCATTGAGAGTATATGATGTCCTTGGCCAAGAAGTTGCGACACTTGTTAACGAGAACCTGAAACCCGGAACATTTGAAGCGACGTTCGACGCAACAAATCTCGCGAGCGGGGTGTACTTCTATACTCTCAAAACGCGGGATTATTCTACAAGCAAGCGGATGATACTCTTGAAATGATCATGGCATTTTGATCATCTTGCGCTCGTCTGTCAGTTCGCTATGTCTGTAATGATGAGGTAGTCAGCACACTTCTAAGAGGGATCCGGCGCCAGTTGAATGCTCAGCTGGCGCTTCTATTTCGGTGGCAAGATTTCAACCGTGTCTTGCATTTGAAGCCTTCCACAGCTACCTTGAATTGAACTTCAATCATCCTTTCGTGAGGCCTCACGATCTTCTCCAGTCGAACTACCAGTGGGGCATGCATCCGTTGATACGCCCCCACCCTACACTGTTCCTTGCTCTGTTGTGGCTCGCTGTTCAATTGCCCGCCATTGCACAGGAAATCACGGCTTCAGCTTTTTCGGTTTCTCATATTTCCGTTGAAGACGGGCTCTCGCAGAGTACCGTAAACACCATTCTCCAGGATCGGCAGGGTTTTCTCTGGTTCGCCACGTCGGACGGCCTGGATCGTTATGATGGAATTGCGTTCACTGTCTTCAAGCACGATCAGAATAATTCGCAAAGTCTGTCTTCAAACGTTCTCGCCCCACTAGCATTAACCGGACAAGGCACAATCTGGATCGGTACTTCCACAGGCCTATGCCGATATGATAAAACTACCAATTCGTTTTCAATTGTCCTGCTGCATTCGGTAAGCTCAATCCCCAATCAGGCTCAAATCACTAAACTGCTTACAGACCGGGATGGCTTGCTCTGGGTGGGTACACAAAATGGACTGATGATAATCCAACCGGACTCTGCGAGCACTTTCTCCAAGAATGTCAATCAGATACTCGCTCGTATCCCTCAAGGAGAGAGAATATACTCACTGTACGAAGACAGACGCGGTGTTATTTGGATGGGGATAGGCAAGCATCTTTTTGCATTCGACAAGGGGAGAGGAACGGTAACAAACATTTCTGTTCCGGGAACACCCGCGACAATTGAATCGATCTACGAGGATTCGTTCGGAGGGCTTTGGTTTGGTACAGATGATTCCAGGCTTTTGCGATATGAATCCCAATGGTCAGTGTATCCCGTCCGATCTGATAACCTGAAAACTCCTTTGGGAGACTATGTAACAGCAATTATCGAGGATAACGCAGGACATCTCTGGGTCGGCACTCGCCTTGCAGGGTTACTCCAATTCAACAGAACAACTCAATCTTGGGAACGATTTGTTCCGCCGATAATGGATCAACGTTTTGAGGGTGTAACTTCCTTATTTGTTGATCATTCAGGACTCCTCTGGGTTGGATACGATGGCTCAGGGATTATCAAAATCAATCCGAACCCGCTAAAATTTCATCACCTCTTACTCCCGAGAACAAACACGATGAGCAGTGGTGAAAATTTCCTGAAGCCGGTCATTGTCGATCACGGCGGGCGATTATGGATCGGTACATACGATCAGGGCTTGACAATGTTGGATCGAGCGACAAACGAGCGAGTTCACTATGTTCACGATCCGAACAACCACTCAAGCCTGTCGAATAATTCACTGCTTTCACTTGCTGAGGATCTCAGCGGAAGAATTTGGATCGGCACAACCACGGGCGTCGATTGCTTTGATGAAACAATGAAATCCTTCCGCCATTTCAGCACAATGTTCTCACCATCTGATTCTGTGAATGACGGTGCTGTGTGGTGTCTGGCGGTTGATTCTTCACATACAATGTGGGCAGGGACGAGTAAATCGCTCCTGAAATTTGATGAGGAAAAACAGGAATTTCTTCGGGTCGTATCGACGGATAGTGTAAAAGATAATTGGGTGATGTGTATGGCGCTTGACGTCGATTCCTCATGGTGGATCGGGACGGCGAAAACCGGTATTCTCCATCTGAGTCGAACAGGTACTGAGCTTGGACATCTTTCAGCGACCGTTCCCAATACATTATCGTTCAATTTCGTTAAATGTCTGACTCTACAACCTGACGGTGCCCTTTGGATCGGAACAGTCGAAGGGCTTTGTCGATTTGATACCAGAAGAAAATCATGGATGACCTTCCGCGTAAAGGACGGATTACCCGATGAATCGATCTACGGCATCCTTGCAGCAAACTCAACGACGCTGTGGTTCAGCACGAACAGGGGGCTTGTGCGAATGAGCTGTGTTGATCCCACACACCCATCGTTTCGAAACTATACTCCAGAGGACGGGCTTCAGTCGTATGAGTTCAATACGAACACCTATTTCAAAACGCCGGCCGGAGAAATGCTGTTCGGCGGAATCAACGGGCTGAACACCTTCTTTCCCGACTCTATTATAGACAATCCTGCTATCCCACCGATAGTGCTCACAGGCTTCAAGAAATTTGATCAGGATTTTTTTCTGGGTCAAGCACTAGAAACAATGCACTCAATTTCTCTTGACTACAACGAGCCGGTGTTTTCGTTTGACTTTGCGGCTCTCGAGTACACGAACCCTCACCGGAATCAATATGCGTATATGATGGAAGGATTTGAGAAGCAGTGGATCTACTGCGGAAACAGACGTGAAGCCCGGTATACGAATCTCAGTCCCGGAACGTACACGTTCAGAGTCAAAGGCTCGAATGATGACGGCGTGTGGAACGATGCGGGAATCGCCGTTGAAGTGACAATAGTGCCTCCGTTCTGGCGGCAGCTCTGGTTTCTCGTGTTGTCTGGATGTGGGGTGGTGGGGTTTTTTGGAGCAAGCATCCGCTACCTTTCTGTACGCAAACTCCGTCGCGAGATCGAATCCCTCGAACGTCAACGCGCGCTGGATCAGGAACGACAAGTGACTCGAGACAGGATCGCACGTGACCTGCACGATGAAGTTTCGTCGACCTTAAGCAGCATGTCGCTATTTGTCGAGTCATCACAACACCGTTTGAGAGATGCGGGAAAAGACGCCGGATTGGTGCTCGATAAACTTCACAACCTTGCCCGCGATGCGGAAGATGCGATGGAACAAGCGGTCTGGTCTCTCTCATCACATCACGACAGGCTGGGTGATCTGATCGCTCGTATTCGGGACGTTGCGTCAGAAGAGTGTTTTGACAACAATATCAGATGTGAGGTGATTGTCGCACCCCTCTCCGAAGATTTTCTCCTTCGTGAACAAGTACGGAAAAACGTGTATCTGATATTTAAGGAATCTCTTACCAATACGGTGAAGCATGCTCAATCGCGCTCTGTTTTTGTTACAGTGGGTATTGATGAAGCAATGTTCCGCCTGACGGTTCGTGATGATGGGAGAGGATTTGTTCCTGAACAGCCCGCGCCCAAATCCCGAGGAGGAAATGGACTGAAGAATATGCTCAGCCGCGCACATGAGATTGACGCAACGCTCAGTGTGGAATCCCAGCCAGGAAAGGGAGCCACGGTTACTCTGGCAGTACAAATAGCGCATATGCGTCATTGAAATGAATACGTCTTTGTATGACATTGAAAGGCGCGGTATCCCCAAAACGTAACCGCAAAGACACAAAGAAATATCAAAAGAAAGCGCCAGAATATTACACGTAAAATTACTTTCCGTTTTCGCCTCTCAGTGATTTTCTTTTGAGAGTGTTTTCATCAGAATCCCCAAAAATGAATCGAATACGTGTTGCAATCGTGGAAGATCATCCCGCCTATCGTGAGGTGATTAGCGATATCGTTCAGGGGACAGAAAACCTCGAATTGGTTGGAGTATTCGGTTCGCTACGGGGTGCGATAGATGAACTTGCCGAGGCGGATGTCGTTCTGATGGACATTGGTTTACCCGACATATCTGGTATTGTGGGAGTGGAGTTGGTGAAGAAGAAAAACCCGGCAGTCAAGGTCATTATGGTCACCAATTTCAACGATGATGAAAGGGTTTTTCAAGCAATTGCAGCGGGTGCAGATGGCTACTTGTTGAAGAAATCATCAACCACGCGCATTCTTGAAGCAATACAAGACACGATGCAAGGCGGCGCGACGATGGCACCATTCATCGCCCGCCGAGTCCTTGAAGCGTTCAAACTTCACTCAGCAAAGCCTTCCGACGGAGAGGAACTCTCGGTGCGAGAGCGGGAGGTTCTTGGCCTGCTGGTTGAAGGTATGAACTACAAGACGATTGCCGAGAAGATCTTCATCAGCCCTGATACAGTCCGCAACCACATCCGCAACATTTACGAAAAGCTCCACGTTCACTCGCGCTCTGAAGCGGTCGCCAAAGCCATTCGACAGAACCTCATCTGATTCTTTCTTCAAAATGACGCGTACGCGCTATTGAACACGCGGTGTTCCCCTTCTATCTTTTTCCAGAATAACATCACTATCCCAAACACATTATTCAAGAGAGGCAGAACAATGACCGCGTTCGCCAAAGTTTTGTTGCTCATCTCATATGAGCTGAACTTGCCAATCATCAATCAACAGCCAAAAGGATAAGAATATGAAACGCCCAAAGATAGCATCCCTTGTTGTGTTTGTGCTCCCGGCGGCATTAAGCTTCGCGACCGCTTCCGCCGCCGAAAGCCACAAAGTCTGGACAATCAAAACTGAGGAAAACGTCAAGTCGAAGTACTTTCTTGAAGACGGTAAGTACTTTTTCATAAGGGCAAAGGACTACCTGTATTTGTTCGACGGTGAGAATGGAAAGCAAATCTGGTCAACCGAGGTGCCGGACTATGAGAAAAAAGGTCCGAACATCATGTGGAGCGATAACAAGAAATACATTGTGTCGAACTCGAAGGAGGAGCTTCTCTGCTATGATGTGTATACGGGAAAGATTCTCTGGCAGCAGAAGTATCCGGACATCGATCAAGACGATTACCTTGGGTATGATGAGTTGCAGGAAGGCGTGATGCTGCAATACAAGAAGATGGATCTTATGGTGGATTTTGAAACGGGGCATGAGATGTGGCGTGGCAGATTTGATCCTAATAGCAAGCGACAGGGGGAGAACGTCGCGACCTTCTGGTCCACGGAGTGGAGAACAGACAATCGTGTTCTGTTTGCAACATCGGATGGATTGGTGCTCATCGATGCAAAAACCGGGAAGGCACTGTGGAAAAAAAATGAGGATCTCACCACAGAAGATAACGTCAAGCCAGTGACGTTCTACGGTAAGAACGCTCTCATTATGTACGACAATGACATGATTGCGTTCGTCGATCTCGTGAATGGTAAAGAACTCTGGACGAAGAAGACAAAGATCGGTGACATTGAAGGATACTTCACTATCAAGAATGTCAACGGGACCGACTACCTTTTGTTGTCGTTTGACGACACACAAACGATGGTGAATCTCACGAGCGGCACCATTGCCTGGGAAACGAAACCCGGGGAGTTGATTGGCATGATGAAAGAATACAAAGTCATGGATGGTGGAAAGAACCTGCTTTGTTACGTCAAGCAAAAGAGAAAATCGGGAAATGAGAGCGGCACGTATTTCATTTTGTACAAACTGGAAATGGCAACGGGCAAGATCATCTACAAAGAGAAAATCGCATTCACCGATTGGTCTCCGGTCTTATCAATTGCCAAGTCCTTACTCGGTATTCAGGCAAAGATCATCGATTTCCTGGGAAAGACTAATGCGATGAGCAAGGTAGTGGATCCTTACATCGAGGAAAGTCAATATGGTTTCGACTTGACAGAGTACAATGTGGATGATGACGCTGTGTTTCTTATTCGGGGTGGAAAAGGGTCCGCGGATATGGAGAATCCCCTGACGAGAGATGGAGACGGTGAGGGAATTGTTCGCATCAACCTTGAGACCGGAAAGGTCGCGTATCGTTCCTACTTCCCACTCAATAAAACAAACTTCAAGATGTGGGGAGCGGATTTCGATTACGACGCTGCCCCGAAACCCATCATCCAGGGTGATAACCTGTACGTCGTTGGAGCCGAGCGGATTGTCTGCACAAACCTGAAGACTGGACAAATCACCTGGAAGATTGACGAAGACCTCGGCTTTCCGACCATGTTGTTGCTTTGGGATAATACATTGTACCTGAGAGTTGGCCATCAAGCATTCAATGTCTCCGTGGACGCAAAAAGCGGAAACGTTGATGCGAAGAAGGCATGGAACAAGGATCCGTATCGTCTGTATGCCATCGATGCTCCAACCGGCAAGATTATCTGGAAGACTGACTTTAAGTACGACGCGGGGCTTGGAATGGAGAATAACCAAGCCATTATCGATACCGTGTCGAAAATTTTCTATGGTGCAGATGAGAAAGAGATGTTTGCTGTACGGCTCTCACGAGCTGGCGAAGGCAAGAAGCTTTGGTCCCTCAAGTTCGATGACGATATGAAAGTGGGGGATCTCGATCATGAGGATTGTTATGCTGTAACCCGCACCTCCTCTTCGAGCTTCAACTTTGGATACAACTACTCAACGACAACAACGACCTACGAAGCAAGTGCGCAACAGGTTCTGTACCCGGTATGGCGTGGCGATCATTTCGTTGTGTTCGGACCCGATGGCGTTGCATATGTAAGTCTTGATGGAAAAGTACAGTGGTCTACAAAGTGGAAATGGGCGGGAAAGAAAGTCACGCTGCCCCCGCAGTTTCTCAATAACGGAAAAATCGTCTACATGGTGAAGGAGGACATTCAGTTGATGGATGAGAGAACCGGTTCCCAGCAATGGAAAGAGGAAGACGATTACGATGCAACGCCGATCATACCGCCGAATCACAAGTATCTGTACATGCTTGAGAAAGATGAAATACGCGTCTATAAAATGACGGAATGAAAGTCCTTCTCAAGGTGGCATTTGCTCATTCATTTTCAACAAGGAAGGAAGTATTGAATGAAATACACCGGACTGGTCTTTGTCCTCCTCTTCAATTTGATATTCTGGTCAAATGTAACGCAAGCGCAGTGGGTTGAATCGGCTACCGGGATTCCAGCGAGCACTCTCGTGTACGGTTTCGGGACGAGTGGCGGAAACCTGTTTGCCGGGTCCCTTTTCGGTGTCTATGTATCCACCAACTCGGGCTCAAATTGGAATGCGGCGAACAATGGAATTCCCCCCTCTACCATCATACGAACAATAGGATTCATCGGTGGAAATGTTCTTGCGGGAGGTCGCGGTGGGGTCTACCTCTCCACGAACAATGGAGCCAACTGGGCAACTGCCAACGTCGGTAGACCACCGAATGCGGAGGTGTGGGCCCTTCTCGTAGACGGCTCAACAGTATTTTCGGGTGGAGACTCGGGTGTATACGTTTCCACGAACAGCGGTTCAAGCTGGAGCTCTGCAAGAGTCGGCTTGCCGACCGGTACATTTTCTACTGTAATGGCAATGGCGAAGATTGGTACCAACATGGTTGCCGGGACAACTTCTTTCGGTGCCTATCTATCGACAAACAACGGCGCAAACTGGACTGCTGTTAATAACGGCTTGCCGTCGCCGATCATCGTAACAAGCTTCGCGGTTATCGGAAACAATCTGTTTCTTGGTGGAAGCAAGGGAGCGTATCGCTCGACCAACAATGGTGCGTCATGGGATTCGGTCAACAGCGAACAGCCGCCGAGCCTGTATGTGAATAGCATGGTTACGATCGGCAACAACCTTTTCATTGCCGCAAATAACGGTGCCTCATTATCCACAGACAATGGCGCGACGTGGACGACGACAAATACTGGCTTGCCATCGTCCCCCTTTCTCTTGAGTATCGCAATATCGGGCAACAAAGCATTCTGTGGCTTGGCCGGTAATGTTTCGGTCTGGAGTCGTCCTCTTTCCGATTTCGGGATTTCAACAGGCGTTGCGGAATTCTCTTCGAACCATCCGACGGAGTTTGCACTCGACCAGAATTATCCCAATCCGTTTAATCCCAGCACAAGAATTACATTCTCTCTCACGCCCCAGAAAATGGGCGGGCTGAGATCGCATGTTTCAATAAGGGTGTATGATGTGCTGGGCGAAGAAGTTGTAACACTGGTGGAAGGGAATTTTTCACCGGGAACGTATGAGGTAACGTTCGATGCAGCCGACCTTTCCGGGGGTATATACTTCTACCGACTTGAAGCTGGATCGCTCGTCCAAACGAAAAAGATGGTACTTCTCAAATAAGGTAACGCAACATAAACAACAATGTTGGACTGAACAATCCGACCTTGTTGCCTTCGCCCACACACGGGCTGCTCCGGAGTAAGGGCGGCCCGTTGTTCTTTCTGTTATTGCCTTTCAGCGATTCAAGCGCGATATTATCAACAGTTCTATACCAATAATAAAGGGGAACCAATGCAAACAGTGACTCGATTTGTAGGCGGTATGCTTTTTATCGCGATTGTTTCAACCGGGGGAAACGCGCAGGACGCCTCCAAGAGCGGCGACATAAGGCGCGTAATCCAGCGTGAAATAATCTTCTCTGGTTCGTTGAAGGATGTTTGGAATGTGTGGACTACAACTGAAGGTGCAACGACATTCTTTGCTCCGCAGGCGAAAATCGAGTTATCGATCGGAGGCGCCTACGAATTGTACTTTGATGTTGATAAGCCATACGGAATGAAAGGCAGCGAGGGTTGCAAAGTGCTGAGTTATGTGCCGTACCAGATGCTGTCATTCAGTTGGAACGCACCTATACATCTGGCCAATGTACGAAAAGAGCGAACCTGGGTCGTTATCATGTTCGAAAAGCAAGGTGAAAAAGCTACTCGTCTGAAGCTGACACACCTTGGCTGGAAATCAGGACAGGAATGGGAGCAAGCGTACCAGTATTTTGTGAAGGCGTGGGATGATGTATTGTTCAAGCTTGAGCAGAGGTTCAAGTCAGGGCCGATAGATTGGAAGAATCCGCCACAACGTTCCCAGAAAAAATAACGTCAAAGATGTCGTTCGCTCAAGAAAGCCGCACGACTTGGTTTCAGTGAGGCGAGGCAGGCGCTTTCTCAGTGCAGTATCTCGTGGTAATTACTTGCAATGAGAGAAGATTCTGCCCGCCCATCACCGTGTAACCCAAGCGTTTGACTTTCTAACCCGATTCTTCTAACTTCTGTTGTATTCCACCCCGTTCTTCACACACAACATCACTGGTCTCCTAAAATCAAGGAGGTGTCCATGAAGACGATTCCGCTGCTTTTTCTCATCATACTTTTTACACATAGCGATTCTGTATCAAGTGGTAAGCAGTTTGGCGGCTTGACTGCCCGAACGAATACTACATGGACAGCGTCGCAGACCTGGTTTAACATCAACAATATCTCGACGCGGTTCAGGAACGATGGACAGTGTGATAGAGATCTAGTTTCGCCATCAGGTGGATCCGCTTTTGTTTTTCCGAAAGGAACCCGGAGGACCGCCATCTTTGAATCGGGTGTCGTATGGGGAGCGAAGATCAACGACTCGCTCCATGTTGGGGGATCTTCATATCTTTCCGGCTTGCAACCCGGAAAGATACTTTCTCCGGGTATCGCTGAAGATCCCAATCTACCAAAGAATCGGATTTACCGCATACGCCCGGATTATGCAACCGCTGATCTTTCATCTGAAGCCAGCGACGAAGACAGATCGCAGGAAGAAATCAGAGCACAGTATGCTCTCGATTGGAATTTCTGGCCCGCTGCCGACGGCGCTCCATTCGATGACCGAAACGGCAATGGCACGTATGAACCCGGTGTGGATGTTCCCGGAAGGCATGGGGCGGACCAGACCATCTGGTATGTATGCAACGATCTCGATTCAGCGTTGACTCTTGCTTTCCATGGCACACTCCCCATGGGGATTGAAGTGCAGGTTACAGTCTGGGGATATGCACGACAGGGAGCTCTCGATAACATTGTCTTCAAGAACTACCGCCTGATTAACAAGAGCACGTCTGCATTTGACAGCATGTATGTTTGTCAATGGTCTGATGTTGATCTCGGAGATGCTGCAAACGACTTTGCTGGATGCGACACCGCACTTGGTTTAGGATTCTGCTACAACAGCAGTCCGAGTGATTATGTCTATTCTCCGCTGATTCCACCTGCTGTGGGGTTTCAATTCCTTAGTCAACAGATGACAGCCGGTTTCTATGATGCCGCTGGCAATACGTGGGGTATGCCGCCGTTTGGGTCATATGAGGGTGCCCGGGAGTGGTACAATTTCTTGCACGGTTTAATGCCAGTTTCAGGTCTTCCATTCATACACCCGGTGTTTCCTGGGCAGCCCACCAAATTCTGGTTGGACGGAGACCCTGTGACAGCGAGCGGCCGCGTAGACGGGATACTCGATAGTCCTAGCGACCGACTGATTGGGTCGTGCATTGGACCGTTTGCAATGATTCAGGGTGATACGCAGAATGTCGCAACAGCGGTGCTGATTGGAATGGGATCGAACTACCTGACAAGCGTTTCAACGTTGCGTGATCTCGCCAGGGCTGCGAAATCGATGTATGACGGGATCCTCGTTTCTGTGCCACCCAATGTAAACGGGCAGGTCGTTTATCCGAATGCCTCACAAGCAACCGTGAAAATCATCGCGGACGGAAGACAGGCACGCGCTCTGTCTATAAACGTTGAACTGCATCGTCAAGACGGTTCGATTATATCGTTGCTTGCATTGTTTGACGATGGGACACACGGCGATAGTGGGGCCCATGATGGTATCTGGGCAAACTCCATCACGATACTCAGAGAGCACGAAGGTATCTACGTGAATGCAAGTGTGGTTGACAGCATGAGCAGGAATTTTACATGGGACAGAATTGTGGATGATTTTACTATTGCTGGCCCTGTGAATGTTGGGCGTTGGAAATTGTTCTCTGACAACCTGAACAATAACGGACAAATAAACCCCGGGGAAAACGTGCGATACGGCATCGTTGCCAACAACGCGACCCCATTCACCGTTTCACGATTGCTCGTTTTCCCAAACAGCGAGCCAGATGTGAAAATGTTTGCGTTTGGCATCATCAATCCATCATCCGTTGACAGCATGATTTATGACCCCGATAGTCCATTGTCATACTTCACTTTCAACGCGCCAATCTCAGACACCGTTCTTGTTATCTCGTATGCTCTGTCGGATACAAGTCATAACCGGTGGACGGAAGCGATTACGCTCCCGATCATTCCATTCCAGCAGCCGGTGCAGAATAGTATGGTGAATCATGTCGCAGGGAGGAGCGAATGGTTGTTCAACGTGTCGGTTGTGGACCCGCCTTCTGTGAATAATCATCACTATGAGATTTCGATAGTTGATTCTCTTGATAGTGTACGTACAAAAGGGTTCAACTTGAGGGACATGGACACAGGCAGTTTTCTACTTACGAAGCACCCATTGCCCGATCAGTTTGGACATAACATTCCGGTGACTGACGGATTCAAAGTTATGCGCGGGCAGAATTTTGGCCCTATCGGGCTCAGGCAGGACTCCACGAGGTGGATTTCTCAAAATCCCGCGTGGCTTGGTGGAAACCGCTTCGCGTTTGATTTGCAGGGTGCTTTTGGTGGAGGGGTGACGACCGGGTTCAGGCTTGATCAATACCTGGGTGCAGTTACATCGAACTTCGATCCGTCGCGTTCTATGCCGGTCGAGGTTCGGTTTGATGCAACGAGTCCGCAGAAAGCATACCGATTGCGAAGGAGCGGCATATATCTTATCCAGAGCTCTGATCCATTTGTAGATGTTCCCTTCTCAGTATGGGATGTAAGCGATCGTTCGAATCCGCGACAACTCACCCTTGCCTGGCGCGACAACGACAATAGTACGACCTGGAATCCTCAAGTTGAATTTGATGGTACAGAGATCGTATTCATTTATAACAAGACCTATGACCCGACAGGCACCACGCAATTTAGCATGCCGCCCAATGCGATTCCTAACGAATGCACGGTGGGAGACAATGCGGACATTGTGTATGGGCTTGCCCTCTATGTGTTGAGCGGGCACACGCTCAGTGAGAGCCCCGGAACATTGTATCTCCGCCCATGGCTTGCGCTGAATTCGGACGACCGTTTTACATTCAATCCAACCGTTGTCTTAAGTGTACGAGAGTATGTGCCACGCGATTTTGTTCTGTATCAGAATTACCCGAATCCATTCAACCCGATGACGACGATAAAATATCAACTGCCGGTTGCAAGCAAAGTGACCGTCACTATTTACAACTTGTTGGGACAGGAAGTTAACAAGCTGGCCGACGAAGTTCAGTTTGCAGGGATTCACAGCGTAGAGTGGAACTCAACCAACAGCTTTGGCAATCAGATTGCCAGCGGAGTTTATTTTTACAGGATCATTGCTGATGGGCTAACCGGAGAAAACAAAGGATTCCGCAGTGCGAAAAAGATGATTTTGATAAAATAGCTTCACATTCTCCGGATCGGTAAAATAGTCGTGTTGCGTTGAAAACTTCGTGCACACATTCTATGGATTCGGGATTGGTGTCACCGGTCGAAGCTCCTTAAACCGTTGATCGTCTTTGTAATATACTCTCTCAAGAAAGAGTCCTGATGGTGGCGCCGTGAGTCGTGCCGGCGCGTCCGATTTAGTCGCAAGGAATCTCTGCACGTCGCCAAGAGAAAGTTTGCCCCTGCCGACCTCGGTCACCACGCCAACAACCCGTCGCACCATTTTCCAGATAAAATGTGATCCATAAATCCGAAAAAGTATCAAAGCGCCATCCTCTTTGATTTCAATCTCCTCCACAAGCACTTTTGTTGACTTCTCTTCGGGATCATCGTCGGTAAAGGACTGAAGGTTCTTCATCCCCACGAACAATGCCGCGGCCTTCCGCATCGCGTTCACATCGAGTTCATCCTTTACCCACCAGACAAATCGTTTGGCAAGAGCTGTCCTTCGTTTGCTGATCTGGTACAGGTAACTCCGTGCAACTGCGTCATGACGGGCATGGAAATTCGCCGGTGCTTTTTCCACTTCGATGAGATTGATGTCCGCAGGCAGTTCGTCGTTGACCTTCAAGCGAATGATTTCCGGTGCGAGCATTGTTTTCACATCAAGGTGGGCAACTTGCTGCAAGGCGTGGACGCCGGCATCTGTGCGACCGGAACCGTACAACTCAAAGACATCAGTCTTAAAGATCTTCTGCATCGCCTCAATGATCTCACCCTGCACCGTTCGTGCATTTTTCTGAACCTGCCACCCGCTGTACTTTGTGCCTTCGTATTCGAGGAAGATTTTGAAACGGGACATGTCGGGTCAGTATCGATTCGTACAAATGGTGGCAAGAACAATGTCAACGATGTTCATAGCATTTGCTCGATTGTGATCATGTCTTCCGGTGAAATTCGCCAGCCCGATCCGCCGACATCCTGTTCGACCTGTTGTTGTTTTCTTGCGCCCACAATCGCAGAAGTAATGGCATCGTTCATAAGTACCCATGCAACTGCCAATTGGCCCACTGATTTGTCATACTTCTGCGCGATGGGACGAAGCTTCTCAACGATTCGAATGCCACGGGAATACTTTGGTTCCTTGAATTTGTCACTCATGTGTCGCCAGTCGTCGGAAGCAAGCCGCTTCATGTCGAATGATCCGCTCAGGAGTCCTGACTGCATTGGACTATAGGCCACAACGCCGATGCCGTGTGACATGCAGTATGGAAGTATCTCTCGCTCAATATCGCGCTCGAGCAGGTTGTAGATTGGCTGAAGTGATTGAACGTGAGCAATATTTTCGCAACGTTCCAGTTGTTCAACTCCATAGTTGCACACACCTATGAAGCGGACTTTTCCCTCATTTTTCAAACGCGCCATTGCAGTCCATGACTCCTCAATGGGCGTCTCTGGATCCGGCCAATGAATCTGGTACAGGTCGATGTGATCGGTCTGCAATCTGCGCAGACTGTCTTCGCATTCCATACGGATGCTCTCGGGTTTCAAGCTGGTCCACATGGCGCCTTTGTCATCCCAGAGTTGACTACACTTGGTCGCGATGAAGACCTTGTCACGCTTGCCTCGAAGCGCCCTGCCAGTGACTTCCTCCGAATGGCCAAGCCCGTATTGAGCAGCAGTATCGATCCAGTTGATGCCCAGATCCAGCGCCTTGTGAATCGCAGTAATTGATTCAGCGTCATCGACTTTGCCCCAACCGTATTTCCATGATCCACCAATTGCCCAAGCACCGAAGCCGATTTCTGTCAGGTGGGGACCGTTGATTCCAAGTTGGCGTTTCTTCATTCTATCTCTCTGGTATAACGGTATTCGTTTTTCCGCTCTTGCCGTCTACATCAGCCCAACAGGATCCACATCAATAATCAGTCGAACCGACTGCTGCCGGGCTTTGGTCCAGGAATCCACTGCTCTATGCAGTGTCTGCCGCAATCCCGTTCCATTTGGGTCCGATTCTTTCTTGCTTTTCAAAATAAGATGCCACCGGTAACGGTTTTTAATTTTGCTGATGACAGCGGGCGATGGCCCAAGTACAGTAAACGATCCATGTGAGCCCTTCAGCAATTGGGCGAACCGCTCCGCCTGTTGCCGGACGTGTTCTTCCTTTTCACCTTTCATTTCGACCAGCGCGAGGCGTGAGAAGGGGGGATAGTCGAGCTCTCTTCTTGCCTCCAGCTCTTGTTCGTAAAATGTCTTGAAGTCGTGATCAACCACGTGTTGTAGTGTGTAATGATTGGGTTGATGCGTTTGGATGATTACCTCACCGCGAAGAGTACTACGTCCTGCTCGGCCCGCTACTTGAGTAAGCAACTGGAATGTCCGTTCAGATGAGCGAAAGTCGGGAAGCAGCATTTGGGAGTCTGCAGAAATGACACCGACAAGCGTCACCCTTGCGAAGTCAAGCCCCTTCGCGACCATCTGCGTACCGAGGAGGATATCTGCCTCACCATCACCAAACTTTCGCAGAAGCCGGTCGTGTGCCCCCTTGCGCGAAGTCGTATCCAAATCCATCCGCAGGACATTCGCTTCGGGGAAGAGGGATGCAAGTTCCTGCTCAACGCGCTGTGTACCGATTCCCCGCAACTGCATGTTCTGGCCGCGGCAGCTCGGACATTGGTCATGTAGGGCCTTTACCGCACCGCAGTAATGACAGCGGAGATGTTTCTTTGCAAGATGATACGTGAGCGTGACGTTGCAATTCTCACACGTTTCAGAATAGCCGCAATCCATGCACTCCACAAACGGTGCAAAGCCACGCCGATTCTGGAGTAAAATAATTCCCTCCTTCCGGCGAAGCCTTTCCCCCATCTTTTGCTTAAGAAGGGACGAAACGGACGATTGTTGGAATTGCCGCAGACCCTTTCGTTTTTCATCTGGCAATGATTCCTTGAGCGAAGCATATTCTTGCTTTCTCTCTGCCGTCATATCGACAATGGTAATCTCCGGCATGCTGACGTCATCAATGCGACGGGGCATTCCCAACAATTCATATTTACCAATTGTAGCATTATGGAATGTCTCAACTGAAGGGGTCGCGGATCCGAGCAACACAACCGCATTTGCCTGGCTGCCTCGGACTAGCGCCACATCACGGGCATTGTAGCGAGGAGATGAGTCAAACTGTTTGTACGATGCCTCGTGTTCTTCATCCACAACAATCAATCCAAGGTTGTTGAGAGGAGCAAAGACAGCAGACCGTGGCCCAATCACGATTTTGTACTCACTGTTCAGCGCGCGCCGCCATACCTCATGGCGCTCACCAGCAGATAAACGGCTGTGAACAACCGCGACCTGTCCCGCAAAGTGACTTTTGAATCGGCGAACGATTTGTGGAGTAAGAGAAATCTCCGGCACCAGTACAATAGCCGATTTGCTGTGTCGCAGGCAGTATCGTATTGCTTCAATATATACCTGGGTTTTTCCGCTACCTGTAACACCATGGAGAAGGAACGACCTGTGTACTTCCGTACTTATGGCTTTACAGACGGCATCCAGCGCGAGCTGTTGTGCAGTGTTGAGCCTGATAGTAAGAGTTTTTTCCTCCGTTCCGTAGTCTTGATTTCTGTTGATGTCGCGGGCGACGATGTTCAACAAGCCCCGGAAACTCTTCAGGATTGTCAGCGTGGTACGAGACTCCTTAAGCAATTGAGTGACAGCAATTTCCCGCATGCCCTGGTTCGTGAGCTGCTGAATGTGCAGCAAAAGCGCCCGTGCCTTTTTTTGGCGATTAGGTAGTGACTCAAGCGTAACAGCCAAACGTTTGTCGTCAATATCCGACAATACAATGAACTCCTTCTTTCTTATTGCCGTCTTTTGTTGCGGGACTATTTCTTCAATTTCAACCTGGCCAGCCTTCACCATCTCGTTCAGGAGCACATTGATATTCTTTACACCAGTCTTTTTTTGTAATTCGGAGGATTGCATGGAGCCTTGCTCGGCAAGGAGTGAAAGAACCCGTGCCCGCTGTGGAGAGCGTTTTTCTATCTCGGCAGCGATGGATTTTGGATTCGGAAGGACGTTGCGTACAACCCGTTTGCTGGAAGAAACAAAGCCAAATGGTATGGCCGCTTTCAACACTTCTCCCCAGGGTGCAAAATAATATCCTGCGATCCAGTTGCAAAGATTCAAGAGCTCCCGAGAAACAACGGGAGAAGCATCAAGAATATCCCGTAACGGCTTAAGCGATGTAAGGGAGGACGACTCTGGAAATCCGACAATCAGACCGGTAACATATTTTCTTCCAAAGGGAACAATTGTTCGTACGCCCACAGCGGCGGACTGGTGCAGCTCCGGAGGTATGAGGTAGGTAAATACTTTATCGACTGCTAGCGGGAGAGCGACATTTGCGTACTTTGCAACCGCAATGGTTTTCTTCGAACGCAAAGAACTGTCACGCAAAGGGGAGTCGATCATGAAGGAATGTCGAGAAAAGGTGAATCATAGGCAATGGTGTGCGGGTGGGTGTGTGAATCGTCGGGGCGACAGGATTCGAACCTGCGACTTCTTGCTCCCAAAGCAAGCGCTCTAGCCGGGCTGAGCTACGCCCCGATTAATACTCGGATAAACTGTATTGACAATCAGGATTCAAACACTACATCATAAGATACTCAACTGACGTGGTGTTTGCAAGCAGATCAGTAAATTAACTTCCAGTTCAGTTATCGTACAGTTTCTTTTCTTAACTGCTCTATCTTTAAACGCGTCTTGGTCTGCTGTTCCACGGAGATGTTTGCGGCTTTTGAGATTGCAAGGTATTCATTCAGAGCCTCCCCGCGAAGGCGCGCGTTTTCCAGGGCTTCTGCAACCATCAAACGGTTATCAAGATTCGCGCCCAAGGAAGGGAACCGCCTGAATACTTCCATTGCTTTGAGTGCGCATGTTGAATAAAATCCGTTTTGAAACAACACTTTGGTTCCGCTCATTTGAAACTTACCGGTCTCGAGGTCATTCTCAGGCATCGGAGATGATGGCGTTTTGTCCGGCCCGTGCACAACAGTTGTGTTTGGAATGTTCATCTCCTTGTTTTTCCACTCGGAGGGAGATGAGCGAACTTTTTCCATGGTCAGTTTGAGCATCAGCTCTTCCTGTGAAAGGTCACGGATGTCAGACATATCGACCATGACTTCAGAGGGCAATGCTATGTTTTTTGCTCCTGTGTGGCCGACAGTTTCGAGCGGTGCAATAATAACAGCAGAACCCAGCGCTCCCGTTTTCATCGTGTCGTCGGGGTGCAGAGTGTCTCCCACCGCCGCCCTCGCCCAGGTTTCGGTTACACCGCGACGAACACTCACGTTTCCCCGGACCTTATGGACGATAATCTCGCCGCTGAGAGCATACGCGGCAACGAGATTGATGATGAGGGCAATACGAATCGCTTTCATTGTTAGCCTCCCTGTATACGTTCTAATATACATCCACAACACGTACCCATCCCTTCACCAGACCAAGACCTACTTCAACGTGATCGAAATACTCTTGTGCTCCTGTTGTCCACGCATCGTCGAATCCCCTCGTGATGACAGTGGTTTCAATCGGAATCCATATTGTTTCAGC
>JBGPGQ010000008.1:0-24980 GCA_041483995.1 Bacteroidota bacterium | reverse complement strand
ACTTCATCTGCAAGAATGGCAAGATGATGTCGTTTAGCGAAGCTGACGATCATCCGAATGTTCTCCGCCGATAGGACGCCGCCGGTCGGGTTCCCGGGATTGATTACCACAATCGCCACGGGGTTAACCCCTCCTGTTTTCGAGCGAGTGATGCTTTCAGTCAAAATCTCTTCGTTTAGCTGCCAGTCACTGTCCTCATCGAGGTAGTAGCCAATCTGCTGACCACCGTACAGTTTGATTGTTGCGCTGTAAAGTGGATACTGGGGAATGGGGATCATGACACCGTCATTTTTTCCACGCAAAAGTGCGAGAAGGACTGCTTGAACTCCCTTGCTTGCTCCGTCAGTCAGGATCACCTGATCGTGAGTGGTTGGAATGTTATCCCTTTTTGCAATGAACTCCGCCACCGCCTGCCGTACGAATGGAATGCCGGCACTTTGCGTATACGCCCCTGTTCCGGATGGGTGCTTGTCAAGGATGCACCGGGCGCGTTCAATGATATCACGTGGATATAACTTCAGAACGTTGGGGTGTTTCAAGAGTTCGGGGTACTCGACAAGGCTGAGCAATTGACGGACAAACGAGAGCGGTGACTGACCGAGGGCCTGCGGATTGCCGATATTACAATATATAATCTTCCTTCCCTGCTCTTCAAGTTGTTGCGCTCTCAACACAATAGGACCCCTGACTGCATACTCAGCGTCAAGGAGATTCGGATTGAGTGAATTCAGTGAGAGCATGACGTCTTCTTTCAAGAAGGGCGAATCACCACGGTTGAGAATGTCTCTTGGTCAAAGAGATCATTGGCTACTCCGATGATTGCTTCCGAAGTAACCGCATTCACTTTCCTGATAATCGAGTCCAGAGAAACAAATGACTCAAAATACAACTCGCTGCTTCCCAGACGCATCATACGTCCCGACATGTTTTCCAGTCCCAGCATCATCATCCCCTTGATCTGGGATTTTGTTCGTTCCAGCTCTGCATGAGAGACAAGCTTCTTCTTCAGTTTGTGAAGCTCCTTGTGGATCAACTCAATGGAATTGTCGATGTTTTTCTTATCAGTTCCGACATACGCTCCAAACGCTCCTGAGTCGCTGAGCATGTTCAGGAACGAATAAACAGAGTACGCAAAACCATACTTCTCGCGGATATTCTGATAGAGACGCGAACTCATGCCCTCACCCAACAACGCATTCAACACAAGCAACGGATAACGATTCTTATGTCGCAGGCCATAGGCAACCGTGCCCAAACACACGTGAGCCTGGTTGATTGGCCGAAGAATTTCCCTAAAGGATGGTTTGACTGTTTTTGAAGGACCGGGAATTCTCTTTGTCGATCCTTCCGCCATAGGATAATTTTTGAAGCTCTTTCTTACGAGAGATACAAGCTGCTTATGATCCACATTCCCTGCGGCAGATACGACAATTTTTGAGGGGCAATAATAGCTTGAAATATGCGACTGCAAATCGTCACGTCGGAATCGTCGCAGGTTTTCTTCAGTACCAATGATCGGGAAACCAAGCGAGTGAGTTGGGAAGAGAGCCTTTTCGAAATGATCGTGAATAATATCCTCAGGATCATCCTCTGCATTTCTGAGTTCTTCAATGACGACGAGCTTTTCTTTCTCCAACTCTTCCGTTTTGAACGTCGCGTTTTGGACCAGGTCCGATAGTACATCCATAGCTTCGGTCACATGCCTGTCAAGAACACGCGCATAAAAACAAGTTTGCTCCTTCGTCGTGAACGCATTCAGGTAACCGCCCAGGGATTCGAGGCTTTGTGCAATATCCCGGACACTCCGGTTCTTCGTGCCCTTGAACACCATGTGCTCAACAAAATGGCTGATCCCATTCTGGCTCTGATTCTCGTCGCGCGACCCGACATTCGCCCACACCCCAAGCGAAACCGAGCGGACGTAAGGGATTACTTCAGTAACAATTCTAACCCCATTGTCCAAGACGGTCTTGGAGTAAAGTGATTTTTCGGATGGAACAAACGAAGCGCCTGAAGACTGGTGTTTCTTGAGCATGCATTCCTTCGGTCGGGAAAAGAAAACCTTACGGCTATTACACTACGATCGCGCAAAAAATATATCCATTTCGCACCCGAGAGTCAAGAAATCTCAATTCACAGCAAGAATGGGTCGATTGAAATACAGCGGAGGTCGCCTATGAATCGATCAGCGACTTCAACATTGTAATAACCATATTGAGAGCAACTTGATTCTCTCCTCCGCGAGGAATTATGACATCTGCCCATCGTTTCGAAGGTTCAACAAATTCCAGATGCATGGGCTTGACAGTATCAATATATTGTCGCATCACAGATTCTATTGTGCGACCGCGCTCGAGAACATCGCGACGTAAGCGGCGCAGTAAGCGTTCATCGTCATCCGTGTCCACGTACACCTTAATGTCAATCAGGTCGCGCAGGTTACTGTCGGCAAATATCAATATCCCTTCGATAATGATAATCTGACGGGGCTTGACTATGCACGTGTCTCCAGTCCTGCGATACGTGGTGTAGCTGTAAATCGGTTGGGATATCGTGTCACCATTTTTCAATTTGCGTATATGATCAATAAACAATTGGGTGTCATATGCATCGGGGTGGTCAAAGTTGATGTTGCTCGCTTCCATGTTTCCAAAACTGGAAAGGTCTTTATAGTAGGAATCATGCTGCAGGAGGGCAATATTATCCGGATTGAGAGCCGAAGCAATTGCCCGGGTAACAGTGGTTTTCCCTGAACTTGTCCCCCCTGCAATTCCAACGACAATTGATCGGCGCATGTGTGCTGGTTGTTTGAAGTATTTCGATTTCAGGACTAATATACTTCTTGTGGGAACGTCCTGCAAGACGAACATTGCTAAAGGTCCTTTTTTTTGGTATGTTCTCACGCTAGAAAACAATTGCTCCAATTCGATATGCTTGAAAAGATTCTCCTCGTAACTGCGATTGCGTATGCCACAGAAATGATCATCTTTGCCATCGCAATCCTCAATGCGCGGTATTCAACAAATCGACTGCCAAGACCGACCGTCTCGATAATTATTGCGGCGCGCAATGAGGAGCGCTACATTCGCCCGTGCCTTGAATCACTCCTGAAGCTCAAGTATCCTTCCGACATGTTTGAGATAATCATTGTAGACGACAGGTCAACAGATTCGACACGATCCATTATACAAGAATATGCCAAACGCTACGACCACATTAAGCTGCTTATCGCGCGCGAGCCAACCAGCCACTTGCGCGGCAAAACCAATGCCATTGCACAAGCGATCGATGTGGCCGTAGGGGACATCTTGTTCTTTACTGATGCAGACTGCACCGTACAACCGGACTGGGTGAAGGAGACTGTGAAGTATTATGAAGACCACGATGTCGGCATCGTGGCAGGATTCACAGCTCTTTCAACAAGAACGGGATTTGAGACTGTACAAGCGATAGATTGGTTTTTTCTTTATTCTGCTGCGGCGGCGATGATATCACTTAACTTCCCTGCAACCGCTGCTGGGAATAATTTCTCGGTTCGTCGGGAGGCGTATAATAATACCGGTGGCTACCGCACATTACCCTTCAGCATAACCGAAGATTATGCCCTATTTCATGCGATCACAACCAAGACACACTTCAAGGCTCGGCTACCGCTCGACGCGGCAACTGTAGTGAATAGCGAAGCCTGCAAGAGCTGGAATGAACTGTATAATCAAAAAAGAAGGTGGTTCATTGGTCTATTCGAAATGGAACTGAGAAAGCTGACAGTGTTTGCCATCGCATTCTTTCCAACACTATTAATACCTGTTTGTCTCTTTTCCGATGGCATTGAGCACGTATGGCTGCCAGTAGTACTCAAGATCGTGGCAGATCTTTCCCTTGCCCTGCCAACGATAATCAATTTTAATCGGAAAACGCTCCTTCGTCATTTTATCCAGTTTGAAGTGTTCTATAGCCTCTACATGTTACTAATTCCACTGAGCCTGCTCCTGACAAAGAAAGTTCAATGGAAAGATCAAATTTTCAGTAAGTAGGAATCAACCGTTCATGCCTTCTAAGAACAGCTCCATTGATATAACACGTGACCCATAGCTTGTCTCTTTGGGGCAATGAGATTATTACAGTGAGCTCTCTACGCACAAAGTCATGGTACTATCCCCTGTTGCATCAGACAACAATGGGGGGTTGTTAGCATTAGCTAGGTTCAGTTTGCATTTCGTGAAAATCCTCGTTTGGCCCATGCTGTTCAACGTTCCGTTCGACTTGCTTTTTGGTCATCGGATAATGCTTCGCGTTGCGTTAGCGGTCCACGCCGTCTTTTTAGCAATAGTTTTTGTGTGGCCCCTATTTAGTATGCACAAATACATGAAGAAATGGAAAGAGCTAGAACTTAGAAGAATCGACTCACGGTTCAAGAACTATTATATTATATAGAATACCATCGATGCTTAGATTCACCTGAGCTATCACAATCACTTGAGCAGGTGCTATTAACATTGCATAACCTTGGCAGCCTTTTCGCGCTAACGAAAGCACTACCGACATGGCCCTATAACTGGCAGTTCGTGAGGAACTTTTCACCTTTGCCTTATTCCCTTTGCTTGTGTTGTTCAAGGAGATTGTCGTGAATTCTGAAAGCATTCTTTACAACATCGAGAAATTCAATCAGAGGTTCGACTGGCTATGGAAATAGGACGCGAGGATGATACAAAGTTACCAACTCCAGGCCGTTCAAGATTCTTTGAATCATTCGACAACAAAACAATCTCCTACATGGAGTGGGTCTCGGAAAACTCCAGTGCAAGAACGAATGTTATTGCGCTGCATGGATTAGGTTCCTACGCCGAAAGTTTCAACGGTTTCGGACAATTCATGAACAAAAAAGGGGTCAACGTATTTGCTATCGAATTACGTGGTTTTGGACACTGGAAGTATAATCATAGATGGGGCTACACTAAGTTCGACGATATCACAGAGGATTTGCACATCTTGTTAAGCAATACAATTAGGCCTGCATACCCCGGCTTTCGGTATTTCATTCTGGGGGATAGTTTGGGATGCATTCATACAATCAACTCCATTGACAGGTATCGTGGTGACTGGGAAGGAGTAATATTCGTATCTCCATTTTTCTTGAATCGATATTTGCGTGTTCTCCAGTTCTTTCTGTACATGCTTAGAATAATCGCCCCAGCAGCTAGGATTAGGATCCTTCGCAATATGTTTCAAATAACTCACGATCTCGCCTTCATCGAGTATGATAAGAAACTGGGTATAGGGGCACAGTGGTTTTCGGCTGAACTATTGTTTGAGGTTGCTAGCTCTTCTGCAAAGACGAGAAAGCGTCTGAAACAAGAAGCGCTGGAATACCCTATTTTTATCGCCTCTGGAGATCGCGATGTGCTGTTGCATCCGAGCAACATGATAAGGTCTTTCCCAAGAATACTGGCTAAGCGGAAAGAATACAAAATCTACAAAGGAGGACATCATTTACTACTTAATGATGAAGTAAGTCAAATCGTGTTTCAGGACATATTGAGCTTTCTAAATCCCATCGTGGTCGAGCGCTGACTAATTAGAGTATAACGAAAAAAGCCCTCTTCGTGAAAAGGGCTTTTTGATTTAGGAACGATGATCTAAGCTCAGCTTCTGGCACGCGCACTCGCAATCCCAAGGCGCTTGAGTTTATAGCGAAAAGTCTGTTCAGTCATGCCTAGAAACTGTGCAGCCTTTGATTGATTAAACCCAAATCTTTCCAGAGACCGCTCCATAATTCCTTTTTCAATAATATCAAGAGACCTATCAAGAACAAATTCCTGGCCAGCCATGATATTATTGATCATCTTTACGACCTCGGTCTTCTCATCGACGAGTTCCGGAGGCAACATAAACCGTCCTTCGGTTGAGAAGAGAACACACTTGTCTACTGCTGCCTTAAGTTCACGAATATTCTCACGCCACGGCTGACGAACGAGCACATCAATCGCATTGATATCAACGACAAGATCACCAATTCCGAGCTCCTTGCAAATTTCACCAGTAAAATGCTTCACCAAAAGGGGAATATCCTCGGGTCTTTGTCGCAATGGAAGTATTTCAATCTTTTCAAACTCAAGCATTTTTCCATACAAATCCTCAAGGAGCTTTCGTTTCTCAAGCAATTCGCCTGGACTTGCTTTCATGGTAAAAATAAGCCGAATATCGACACTCTCATTTTTGTTTCCGCCGATCCTTCGGGTCTTCCGTTCATTGATGAAATTGAGGATCTTCATTTGATTGCGAAAACTTGTTTCCTCGATTTCTTCTATCAAAACTGTTCCAGAATTGGCAAGCTCAAACAATCCTCTTTTTGAAGTGTAGGGAAGACCTTCAACCCCGCGATCAAATCCGAACAAGGCAGATTCTAGTTCTCTGTCATCGAGAACAGAGAGATTTATTGACATAAAAGGCTGCTCATTGGCACTAGTTTTGCTAGCGTGATAATAGATGTTCTTAGCTATAGCACCTTTCCCAACTCCGGGCTCACCAACTATGATTACATCTGAACGCGATTTCGAAAGCCGCGCGATCTGTTTCACAATATATTCGACCACCCTACTTTTTCCCACAATGGGATACTCAAAGGGGACGGCAGACCTCTTCACATCTTGTTCGCTGATTTTGATATCCACCTCGCTTTCCTAGTCGAAACTTAATTTCACCATGCAACAAAAAGCATCTCAATTCAAATGTACAACTTACACCCAATTGATTCTGTGCTGCAAGTCAATCATTCCTGTCTTGGGTCAACAAAGAGACGACCCAAAAGCGCCTTTCTGTTAAAGAAATGAGCTATCACAAGATTGTCAAACCAATCTCTCCATCGCGTGACATCTGCAGGGCTGCTGACAATTTCTTGTTCATAAAACTCGCCCTTGACAGATGTAATGAAGTGAAATCTTAGCCCAAAAAATACCGCTACCCGCAGTAGGATCACGTTGGAAACATATTGACCTATGCTTAGTAGTTGTGCAAAGGTCTGCCATTCCAAGCTCTTAACAAAACTCCACGCGTGTAGTACTTCGAGACTACAAAATAGGAGGAATAGAAACATGATTTTTTCAATGTAGGCCCCTTGGGGGGGATCTTTTTTGTACTGATAGCCAAAATATAGCAGAATAAATCCTATGCAAACCACACACATATAAATTGTGTTAAAATATATCGGTCGATATAGAAGTATCAGGTAATTAGTGCCGTTAAGATAAGGATAAAGCTCAGCAACTCGCGCCCTCTTCTCGGTCAGGAAGAGAGTTCCAACCGCTTCACCATTCTTCCATGAATACATTTCAGTTGTTTCTGCAAGGTTCTCCGCAGTAGGCTCAACACTATATTTCGATCGAAAGCTATTTGATGACCGGTCGAGGGTCTTCCAGTCCAGAAGATCTGTTGTATTGTACAAGTGCTTGGGGTCGGCAAAGTATGGAGAATAGTAATACCCAAAGAAACCACCGACAATTATCAATGCCAAGATATACTTCTGAAGAATTCTGTAGTCACGAAACAATGCATCAACAGTAAGATAAACGATTGCAAATGCAAGAAGAAA
This sequence comes from Bacteroidota bacterium, assembly GCA_041483995.1. Taxonomy (GTDB): domain Bacteria; phylum Bacteroidota; class Ignavibacteria; order UBA10030; family UBA6906; genus JBGPGQ01. The sequence goes on along the minus strand of JBGPGQ010000008.1, from coordinate 17,392 downwards.
AAAATACGCCCCAAATGAAATGTACTGGTTCATATAGAACCTCGCGTAGGGCTCACCGCTAAAAAACATCGTCCCACTCCCAACGAAGTTATAAAAATAAAAGGGGATTGAAAGACTGAAAAACAATGCAAAGTTTATGAAGATGTATTTGTTTTTCGATGTCGGCTCGTGACGAATAATAAAAATACAGAGAATAAACAAAAGCATCTGAAGTGAACAGCTAATGAACTCAGAGGCTTTGATGCTCTCGTGTGGCAGCAAAAAAAGAACCAAAAACACCGCTACTGCAGAAAGCCAAATAGTTCCAATTTTCCTCATTGCCGTCATGCTTATGCCCTAAATGGTTTGAATGCTCAGTTCGAATATATATATGTCGCTCTCTGAAGTCAAGGGTTTTCCCGTAGATAATTTCAAAAATACGCTGTTTTTGTGGCCTTTATCACTCGAATCGTTGAGCCCCTATAATTTGGGGAATTTCAAAAAAAAGCTTGACTTTCATCTGCGACATAATTACATTTTTAGCGAATACAATACAAAAAAGCGCAGTTATTTTAATTTTGTCGTAAAGATTGAGGGCAGCTTTCACAACAAGCTTCGTTCGCTTCAAGCCCTTATCATTCTCGATCCGAGCACACCTTAAGATTTTCTTAATCAAAAACAACTATCAATTAACGGAGGTTCCAATGTCAAGCACCGCGAAGCGTTTTCGTTCCGTAGTGATCGCCGTCATAGCAATCGCTGCAACAAACATAGCAATCTCATTTGCAAGCGGGGTTGCAACAACTCCAGATGCACCACGACCAAAAAGTGGGGTTGCTACTACACCAGACGCCCCGCGACCAAAGAGCGGCGTGGCTACTACACCTGATGCCCCAAGGCCGAAAAGCGGTGTCGCAACAACTCCAGATGCACCCCGCCCGTAACAGCAGTTGTTTTTTTTCACAGCGAACCATGGCGGATTCAGTTCCGCCATGGTTTTTTTTGAAGCTTACAACTTAGCATTGCTTTCATACTCACTCGCTGCTTATATTATAACCAAGCAATAACAATATGAAATTTAATATGGTTTTAGTGTGTCCGAAACTCCGATCCCGTTTGGAACGCTGACCCAACAAGCACAGCCTTTTCTTAAGTCCTATCTTACCCCCTTATGCCTCTTCATGACAACGTTTGTCGCAACAACCCTTGCTGGAGTACAGTGGCTTAATAAGGACCCATTCGAACTCGCCAATTTTTCATCAGGTCTGACTTATTCATTTTTGATTATGACAATGTTGGCGTCTCACGAGCTAGGTCATTACTTCGCCGCCCGTCATCATCGTGTTATCGTGACATTACCGTTTTTCATACCATTCCCATCCTTCCTCGGATTTTTTCTTTCATTCGGAACACTTGGTGCTGTAATTAGAATACGTTCGGCTCTCCCATCAAGAAAAATAATATTTGATATTGGTGCCGCTGGACCTATCATTGGCTTTCTAGTAAGCCTGACAATTCTTGTTATAGGATTTATTAATCTGCCATCAATCGACTACCTCTATGCTATCCATCCAGAATACGCTCAGTTGGAATCAATACCTTTGCGTGGTCTCGTATTTGGCAAAACATTGATTTATTCTTCAATTGCACAACTTTTTGCACCTTCGGGTTCCTTTGTCCCACCGATGAATGAGATATACCACTATCCTTTTCTTTGTGTCGGGTGGTTTGGCGTTTTTGTGACAGCCATGAATCTCATACCGATAGGACAGTTAGATGGGGGACACATATCTTTCGCAATGTTCAAGGAACATCACGGTGCGATTGCAGGCATATCCTATGCCAGTCTGTTACTGCTGGGCCTCGCAGGGCTCCTACCCATGTTTGGCATTCAGTCACACTATGGCTGGACCGGATGGTTGTTTTGGGCCTTGGTGTTGATGTTTTCAATCAGGGTTCTCAAACTTCAGCGGCCAGCTATTGCTGACGAAACTCCTCTTGACTCAACACGCATGGTTATCGGTTCGATATGTCTGATTATTTTTCTACTTTCATTTTCGATAACTCCATTTGATTTTGTCCAGTGATTGACTTTCGCAGCGGTTTTTGTTAGTTTTCACGGTGATAGTTGGACGATTTTGTTTCCTCAAAAATTACAAGGGTCATCGCTTATTTGAAGTGTTGGTACTTTAGCTGTTCGAAAACAGATTCAGAAATGCCAACACATCCATGAAATTTTGAAAAAACCCATTAGCCGTGCCGTAAATGATCCTTCATTGTTTGGGAAACATTTGCGGCATGTTTTTTACAAACTACGAGTAAATATGTTGCTTCGCCATTTCATACTGCCCATATTATGGGTACTGGCTCTTTTCGTTGCCGGTTGTGAAGACAATAACCTGGGTCAGATAGATCGAACCAGCAAAGCACCATTCCTCAGTTCAGGCTCGATTACTCCGTCTGACCCCATAAACATAGATACCATTGGCGCTGTCAACGGGATGTATACCGTCAGTGCTGTTGTAAATGTCCGCGCTGTCGACCCCGATGGGATGGATGATTTAAATTCAGTAACAGCAAGCATATTTCGCCCAGGTGCAGAATCTTATTTCTTCCAAGAAGCCTTGAGAGACGATGGAATTCCCCCTGATCTCGTTGCAAACGACAGTGTATTCTCAGCAACTATTCAATTTGATCTTTCGAGAGCTTTTGCCGGAACATATTCGGTCCAGTTCAGCGCGAGTGACAGGAGTGGTCTTAGGAGCAACGTATTGGTCAAGTCACTATTTATCATCCGAAGAAACTCCATTCCAGTAATTTCGAATCTTGTTGCCCCTGATACAATTGTAAGACCTTCCGGTGGCTCCAGATTTGTTTCTTTTTCACTCGCAGTGAGCGATTCTGATGGCTATGAGGATATCGCAGTAGTTTTCTTTCGAAGGCTGTCCCCTCCTTCCGCCAATACAATTTTGATGTTTGATGACGGGGATGCATCCTCTTCCGGAGATATAGTGGCTGGCGACGGAATATTCACGCGAATCCTCACCATCGATTCCACAGCAATACTGGGAGGTCAGGAATTCCAATTCGAAGCTCAAGACAGATTCGGCGCCGTCAGCGATTCGATCGTTCATACGATAGTCATAACCCCGTAATCCTGGCAATGAAAACATTCCTCTGCTTTCTTGTTATCGAACTCGGTATTGGCCATGGAGGGTCCTTGCTTGCTCAGTCAAATTATCCCCGGTCTGCCGCATTGAATTCAGTTCAAGGAAACATCACTTCACTTCCCCCAAGCAATTCCGTTTCGCATATTGCCACACGTGATTCCATGGTTTGGATTGGTACAAGTAAGGGAGTTGCACGATCAATTGATGGCGGACGTTCATGGGAGAGCTTTCGGTCTGTGGCACAATTTGCAGACGATGGAATATTTTCCCTTGTTCTCCATGGAGATACTACCTGGACCTCGACCGGATTCACAAAGAGCGTCGACGGTCAAGATGTTCAAACAGGATCGGGTTACACGTATTCCCTTGACAACGATTCGACATGGCATCATATACCGCAAACGAGGGATGCTCAAAGTGACACTATCGTTAATTATGGATCAAATGCAGTTCGTTTCCTTCCCGTTATAGTCGATGAGCAAAACGTTACATTTGATATTGCACTCTCTGATTCATTCGTGTGGATTGCAAGCTGGTCCAGTGGATTACGCCGGTCGAGCAATCTGGGACAAAGTTGGCAAAGAATCGTCCTGCCGAACGGGCAACGTAATACCATTAAACCAACAGATACATTAACCAATTATAACGTCGATCCGCGAAGAGACAACAACTTTTTGGTCTTTTCTGTTTTTGTTGAGAACAACTCCACCATTTGGGCCGGCTCTGCTGGCGGAGTAAACAAGTCAACAGATGATGGTACAAGCTGGACAAAATCTACAACGCTCAATCAGGTTTCGCATATTCTCGGGAATTGGGTCATAGCGATCGCTGCCCAACACATTGACACAACTTCCCGTGTGTGGATAACAGACTGGAAAGCTGATCTCGACCCGAACGAACAGTTTGGCGTCAGTTATACGGACGACGGCGGGAGGATTTGGAAAAATTTCCTTTATGGTATTAAGGCATACGCTTTTGCCTTTAAAGGCCCCGTGACTTACATCGCTACAGATGAAGGCATCTACAGAACTGACGATGGCGGTCTGAGCTGGACTCGTTCTGGAACTATTATCGATCACACAAGCAGACAACGCATTACATCCACCTCTTTCTTTTCCGTAGGGGTTGTTGGCGATACAGTTTACGCCGGGAGCGGAGACGGCATTGCGAAAACAATCGATAACACGTCACATCCATTCGGGGAATCCTGGGAAGTTCTTCGCACGTACCGCCCTGTCGGGAACACCGCTACCACCTACGCATATCCAAATCCTTTTTCACCTGCAGAAGAAGCTGTGCGGCTGCACTACAACAGCGGAAACGGACCTGCAACCGTTACGGTTGAGGTTTTCGATTTTGGAATGAACCGCGTGAAAACGGTGATCAAGGATGCGACGCGAGCTGGATCCACGGAATACGACGAACTCTGGAACGGACTTAATGATTCAGGCAACCAGGTTGCCAACGGAGTGTATTTCTACCGAGTTGTTGTGAACGGTAGCGAACCTGCGTGGGGAAAGATTTTAGTGCTGCAATAATATGAAAGATCAATTGAGAAAAAGACTCTTGTGCTTAGTGGTTGCAGTCTTCACCGTGTGCCTTCCAGCAAGGGCTCAAATCGGAGGGACGGCAGGTGCCTTCAGCCGGCTTGGCTTTGGTGCTCGGGGCATGGGAATGGGAAATACTCAGACGGCTGTTACAACCGGTGATGTTCTGGGGTACTACAACCCCGCCCTTCTCTCATCAGCGGAGTATCGGCACATCTCTGCATCCTTCAGCGTTCTGTCATTTGATAGAGTCCTTAACTTTATTAACTATACCCAGCCGCTGAAACCCAGTGCCGGTCTTTCCGTTGGAATTATCAATGCCGGTGTTACCCACATAGATGGGAGGGATTCAGACGGTGACCCAACAGGGGACCTGAAAACCTCTGAGAACGAATTCCTTCTCTCATTCTCCAATAAGTTTCGCTCAGGTTTTTCACTTGGTGTGAGTGTGAAACTCCTCCTTCATCACCTCTATACGGATGTCAACTCGACAACTGTCAGTGCTGATTTTGGGGCACTCGTACCTATCGGAGAATCCCTTACGCTGGGTGCAACGTTCCGGGATGTAGATTCAAAATACAAATGGGACACGGGTAAACTCTATGGAGCGTTCAGCGGAAGAACGACGGTGGATGCGTTCCCTCATCTCTATACTCTGGGCGCGGCGTACAAACTTCCAGACAGCCTCGGTCTTGTTGCAATTGATCTCGAAGCGAGCGATCAGAAAACACTCATTGCACGGTTTGGAGTCGAGGTACCGCTAATCCCGGAACTCACACTGCGCGCCGGTCTGGACAGGATTGATCTTAAAGAAAAAGGAAACGGCATAAAACCTACATTCGGTTTTACTGCTCGGAAAAACCTCGGTGGGTGGATGCCGCAAGTGCATTACGCATTCATCATCGAGCCGTTTTCATCGTCCAATATTCACGTGATTTCACTCTCTGTAATACTATAGGAACAAGACTCAATGTATCAAATTCAAAGAGTCATATCTGTTTCCGCAATGGTAGCTTGTATATTGTTCACGCATTCAGCAGTTGCGCAGGTTGGGAATTCCGGCATGTCGTTCTTGAAACTTGGGGTATCGGGACGAGGAGTATCAATGGCGGACGCGATGAGCGCTAACGTTTCAGGAGCCGCGGCTACATTTTACAATCCTGCCGGAATATTCCATGAAGAGGGATCCGGCAAACCGGCCGAGCTGTTATTCATGCACAAGGAGTGGATACAGGATACAAGGACCGAATTCCTCGGAGCGTCACTTTCGCTTGATGATGAGAATGCGGTCGGTATTTCAATGAACAGCACAACGGTTGCTGACATCGAAATCCGCACCCGTCCGGGAAATGCTGAAGGAACATTCACTGCACGCAACTACGCACTCGGGGTTTCCTATGCACGCCAACTCTCCGATGCTTTGAGAGTAGGGCTCACAGCAAAGTTCCTTTACGAGAAAATATTCATCGAAGAAGCCTCCGGATATGCCTTTGATTTTGGGATCCAACTTAAAACCCCCGTCGAAGCTCTCTCGGTCGGTGCTGTAGTTTCCAACCTTGGCAGAATGAATGCCCTACACAATGAAAGAACCACTCTTCCCGTTCTAATACGAATTGGACCTGTCTATTCAATGGAAGTCGCTTCACTTTCCTCGACGTTGACTTTGGCTTCTGACATGCTCTATATTTTTCCAGAGAAACAATCCTATGAGAATCTTGGCGGCGAGTTCATGTACAATCAAGTAGTGGCTGCACGGACAGGATATCAATTTGGCTCCAAAGGCCGTGGCTTTACAGCGGGATTCGGAGTTCGCTACGAAATGTTCCAGCTTGATTACGCGTATGCCCCGCTTTCACTTGATCTTGGCAACTCTCACACATTTTCACTCTCACTCAGTTTGTGATATCAGAATGAAGAAAATGATACGACAACTTCTGCTTGCATCTTTCCTTATGATGGCAACAAGTCTATCACTCGGAGGCGAGAAAAGTAACTTACATTGGATGTCCTTTGACGAAGCGGTCGGGGAAGCAAAGAAAACGGATAAGAAAATACTCATCGATGTATATACTGACTGGTGTGGCTGGTGCAAAAGAATGGATTCACAAACATACAGCAACAAGGATGTGGAAAGTTACCTCTCACAGAAATATGTCCTTGTCAAGTTGAACGCCGAATCCTCCAGGAAGCTGCACTACAACGGCGCGCAGTACACGGAACAGGAACTGGCCGGTGCATTTGGGATATCCGGATATCCAAGTACAATATTTTTGAAGTCAACCAGTGAAGCGATCACTGTACTACCGGGATTTGCCGACGCTCCACAGTTTAGAGATATTCTCGTTTACATTGCGGAAGACCAATACCTGACAACGAAATTCCAGGACTACCTCGCAACAAAACATCGATAGGGTGCTGATGAAAATCAGCGGTTTTTCCTTCCTTCGTAATGCAGTACAGTACGATTACCCCTTTCTTGAATCCATCTCATCAATACTTCCGCTGTGCGATGAATTCATGATCGCAGTAGGCAAATCAGACGACGACACTCTGGAGAAAGTTCAATCTCTGCAATCACCGAAAATCAGGATTCTAGAAACCACTTGGGATGAGTCGCGTCGTACTGGTGGCGCTGTTCTTGCGCAACAGACAAATATCGCACTCAGCCATGCGATGGGAGACTGGGCGTTCTATCTCCAGGGTGACGAAGTCGTTCATGAAAATGATCTTCCGGCAATCTCCAAGGCAATGGGGAAACACCATGCCGATAAACGTGTTGAGGGATTGCTGTTTTCGTACAACCATTTCTACGGAAGCTACAACTATGTCGGCGTATCAAGACAATGGTATCGACGTGAAATTCGTGTTGTGCGAACTGGCATCGGGGTGCAATCGTGGGGAGATGCGCAGGGGTTTCGCATCGACGGACGCAAGCTCAGAGTCAAACAAGTTGATGCCAGAATCTATCATTATGGATGGGTACGGTCGCCCGAGGTGCAGCAGGCCAAACAAAAAAGCTTCAACCGGTTATGGCATTCTGATGCATGGGTCGATCAACATATCGGTAATGCACCTTCGTACAGTTATCGTGGTGGCGGCAGGTTGTCTCAATTCACTGGTTCACATCCTGCAGTAATGAAGCAACGCGTCGCGGCGCAAAGCTGGCGCTTCGAATACAGACCCGACAATGTGCATCAATCGCTTAAAGATCGTATCCTGCAACGGTTCGAGACAAATACCGGCATCCGAATCGGTGAATACAAAAATTACGAATTGATCTGATTCCATCAATACCAGTGCGTCCGCTCAACCTCGCTTTCGTATGTTTCTCAAATGCCTGGGGTGGTCTCGAAATGAAATTCGTTGAGATCGCAGCCTCCCTCCGGTCGCGTGGTCATGCCATCGTCGTCGTGTCTCCGCGTCAAAGCCCGATGATCAACGAATGTATGAAAATTGGTATACCGACCAGGGAGTTCACTCCCCATGCGAAGTACCTCGATATTTTGACCGCCATGAAACTGAAGAACCTCTATCAAGAATTTGCCATCGATGTAGTCACTATTGGGCGTTCAAGTGACATCAGTACGTGTCTGTTGGGACTGAAACTCGCGGGCAGGGGAAAACTTGTTTTTTTTCAACAAATGCAATTCGGAATCGAGAAGAAGGACATCTTCCATCGTTGGGTCTACGGAAATCTGGACCGTTGGATCACACTGACACACAACATGAAGGACTCAGTCATCCGAAACACGGTGGTAGGTCCTGAACGAGTGATGGTCATACCGTCAGGTTCAGACCTGACAAGATTTGACCCGGCTCTGTACGATTCGACGGCGGCGCGACGCAAATTCAATTTGCCACTTGATAAATTCATCTTTGCCGTAATCGGCAGACTCGACAGACAGAAGGGTCAGGAGTTTGCGATCCGAGCCCTTGCAACAATTCTCCCGAAGCAGCCTCACGCCTACCTCATTCTAGTTGGAGAAGAAACTGTTGGTGAAACCGGCTACAAAAGAGAATTGGAGTCCTTGGCAGGTGCGTCAGGAGTGCAACAGTCATTCCGCTTTCTGCCATATACCAGGGAAGTTCCCGAGTTACTTTCAGCGGTTGACCTCCTCTTACTACCATCCCTCGGTGAAACGTTTGGTTACGTTGTAGTGGAAGCGATGGCAATGGGTAAGCCGGTAATTGGTACTCGCGCCGGGGGCGTGTCCGAAATTATTGATGATGGCACAACGGGATTTTTGGTAGAGCCTGCCAACGCAGAAGAACTCGCGGAAAAAATCTCATTACTGATGGAACATCGTGAAACGTACCGACAGATTGCGGTATCAGCCCGGATAAACGCCTTACAGCGCTTTGATGTACTGGTCCAGATTGAGAAGTTAGAGAAGATTTATCGTGGAGTATTACAGTGATCGGATTGCTGTTCTGGACCGAGCGCGCTGATAGTAGTGTGTGGATACGCCATCAAGGCATCTCGCCCGCGGAACCATGTCCTGTTCCTGTCATTGTAGAGGAGTAGCGCGGAGTCTCCCATCACCAATCAATGCAATCAAACCGATAACTGCAATAAGTTGTCTGAAGAGCAGGGATGCAAGTGGGTCAGTCACGAACACTCCAGCAAGTCCACCAAGAATAATCGTTGACACGGCCACCAGAACTGCGCCAAGCATATCCTTGTAGAATGGATCAAGTGATGCCCGACGATATGTCCTGATTCCCACAAATACAACTGTTGCCACGAGCCAGACATACGTGCCAAGGCCTACCAGTCCACTTTCGATATACACCTGCAGGAAATCGTTGTGCCAGCTTCCCACAGCTTTGTCATGCATTTCTGCAAACAGCGGAAAGATTTCATGAAATGTCCTCGGCCCAAATCCGAAAATCGGATGTTCCCCTATAATCATTGCCGCTCCCTTCCAGATTGTATCACGTTCAGACATAAACGCGGAAAGGTTTGGCAGGTTAAAGAATCGCGATGAACCCCAAGGCGAAAAGAAAACAAAACCAAGCATCACGACAATGCATGCAAACAACAAACTTCGTTTCCGAGTAACGCCCATGAACAGGAAAAGAGAGAACATAATCACCCAATGGATTCTGTTGAAAGTCAGTGCGATCCCGCACCCCAGCAACCAACAGACCACCCACGGCACCCATCGACGGGAAAAGAATTCAACATTTTTTCCAAGAAAGAGGCAAATGCCCAGAGCAGCCGTCAGGTACATGCCGAGCGTGTAGTAACCAGACGTTGTGGAGGAAGCGCGCTGATCCAGTCCAAACAGAAACTTAGAGCTACCGATCAGGGATGCCACAACACCGGAACTAATAATGAGTAATACCATCAACCGCATTTTTCCTTTATCCTGAATCGGAAGCTCATTTGTCAGGATGAAGAAGACTACATAAAAGTAAATCTCTGTGTAAAGGGCAGGAACACTTGCTGCATGATTGCTTGAAAATAGAATGGACAGCAATCGAGCAGTTATGAAAGCAAGGTAAGGAAGATCCAACGAAGTTCTCCTGAATGGCTGCCTGTCGCGAGCGAGCTTTACAATCCAAAGCACTGTAAGAAGAACAACTGTGGTTTGCACAACAGCGATCGAAAAGATCAGTGACAGTGTAAACAGCACAATGCCCAACCACAAATACCGGTCAAGCCTCTTTGTGTCTTGAGATGTATTGTTCATAGTCGAATTCCGCGCGTAAACATTGGCAATCACCCAGCAACAACATTCAACGAATCCAGAAACTCATCTGCCTTTTGTAAAATCGTTTCAACTGGTATTTCTGAAACTGTCAAGCTTTCAGGAGCTAAGAGTGCAACGTGGTTTACCTTATAGGGAAGCCACTCAGTTGTCATTTTCTGATGTCTAAATAAACCCATCACCGGCGTTCCTTTGGCAGAGGCAAAATGAATGATTGATGTGTCCGGGGTAAAGACACACAAGGCGCCTTCAATTAGAGAGGCAATTTCCAACAATACCATCTCCCCGCGCGGAACAAAACTGCGGCAAAAACCTGAAGAAACACCATTGGCAACTTTCTTTCGCATTTCAATGTCATCGGGTGCACTCACAAGAATTACAGCCATATTTTTTTCCCCAGCCAAGTGCTTGGCTAGGACAATCCCTTGTGAAAGCGAGAGTTTTCGAGCCTGATCTTTGGCGGAGAGGTTGAATACAACGTACGATCGTGCATCTGTAAAATTTGATGTTTTTCTCCGCAATCGATTTTCTCTGAGGAAGTTGTTCACATTAGCTTCTGACTTTGCATCGACGTCAATTTCGAGGCTAAAATCCTTGTCCATAAACCTAATGCCGAATACCTCTTCAACATAAGCGGCCAGCACTTCAGCCATATGGGTTGAATACCGTGATAATTTGAGGAAGCGGTTGAAATAAAAACCATATTTTTCCGCGCCCTGAGCAACCTTGATGCCGCGGGGAGCAATCAGATTTGCCATAAGAGCACCGGAAGTAGTTTTATTGAACACAAACTGCAAAACAACATCATAGTCTTCTTTCCGTGCCACAATAATTTCCGCGGCCATGCGGAACCAGTTGGATGGAAGGATATGAATCCGATCAACATATGGATTGAAGCGAATGATCTCGGCATTTGCCGGCCTGGCAAACACTGCTATGTAGAGATTCGGGTTCAGCTTTTTGAGATTGCGAAAGATCGGCGTCGTCACGATCATGTCACCGATTGCGTCATGACGCAAAATCAACAGTTTCTTGATTCTTGTAATGTCAATCGTTCCTTCGAAGCGATGATTGTTGATCACCAGCCTGAGGAGAGGATACACGAGGCCGTGACGGAAACCATATTCAAGAAGTTTGAGAAATTTCATCATCATTGTTTGTATAGACTCGCGCCAATTCAGTGGCAGGATGTCTTGCAACCAGTTTTTGGAATGCATTCAGAACGTCAGTGTACGGAATCGTCTCAACATTGTCGATCGAAGCAACAAGGTTTTCGGAATCGGACTTGTACGGTACCCAGAGATGTCCGTGGAGTTCGGAAATACGCAGGTGTAAGACAACAGCCGGAATTTGAAAGGCGGCGGCGATTTGCACGATGGAAGTGTCCGGTGTAATGAGAAAGTTTAGCTTTCGTACCACTGCAGCAAGATGGTCGAATGATGGCGTTTTCGGGCAATGAAAATCCCGTCCCAACTCGTTTCTGATGGCCTTTATCTTCGATTCGTCAGCGGGCTTGCATAGAAGAATGGTTTTCCAAGCTGGTTCACGCCGTTGCCATTCTCGCAAAAACTGTCTGCAATTGTTTCCCCACCATGAGCGCTCCTCCACGCCAGCCGAGATGTTTATTCCGAGAACAATGTTTCCCTCCAAAGAATTGTCCCGCCAGAAATCACACGCAAATTTTTCGGATTCTGGGGCTACATGATAACGAATCCGAAGTTTTTCTTCCTCTGTGCGTATGCCAAAAGCGGCCAACACACTTGTAGTACGATCTACAACGTGGAAATCCTTTTTGTCAGGCATGGATACGAGAATATCATACGCTTTGGCGTTCCCTTTTTGCAGACCAACACTCCAACGTGCCCCGCTGATAAGACATACGGTTGTAGATGTTGCGGAAGGATTATCCATCAGGTCAACCACGAAATCATACCGTTCCGCTCGTATATGCTTCAGCATATCCCACGCACCAGGAAGACCCTTCTTGTACACTAACCTCTTGCGGACTGCAGGGTCGCGCTCAAGCACAAAGTAATTCTTCGGACTCAACAACACATCTATGATTGCCCCAGGATATCTCTGCTTCAATATTTCAAATACGGGTGTCGAAACGAGAGCATCACCAATGAGATCCTGACGGAGAAAAAGGAACTTGCACTCATTGAATTTGGGGTTCAGTGGGGATGTTTTTTTTCTTTTGAGAAGAAGTGGAAGAACCGTTATCAGGCAACGCCGGAATGCCAGCTCAAGGAGTTTTAGAAAAGACATCGCTACATCTCCCCCTTCAACACCTGATGCTCACCTGCAAACTGAAGGGCGTATAATCGCTTATAGAGACCTGCTTGATTGCGTAGCAATTCGTCATGGGTGCCTTCCTCAACAATCGCACCCTGTTCAAGCACCAGGATTTTGTCGCACCGATACACTGTTGAGAGTCTGTGGGCAATGATGAACGACGTGCGGCTGTGCATTAACCTGTCCAGAGCTTCCTGAACCATTTTCTCTGATTCCGTATCCAATGCCGAAGTCGCTTCGTCCAGCAGTAGAATCTTCGGATTACGAAGTATTGCTCTTGCAATGGCAATCCGCTGCCGCTGACCACCGGACAGTTGCACGCCACGTTCGCCGACTTCCGTCTCGTACTTTCGTTCAAGCTGTTCAATGAAAACATCCGCGTTGGCACTTGTTGCGGCAGCAGCAATTTCGTCCCTTGTTGCTTCCAGCCTGCCGTAGCGGATATTGTCATAGATCGTTCCGGAAAACAGTGTCACATCCTGCGGCACGACAGCAATGTGTGAGCGCAAGTCGGCAATATTCAGTTCCCTGGTATCCACTCCATCAATGAGGATAGTACCATCCGTTACTTCGTAGAAACGAGGAAGCAGTTGAATAAGAGTGGTCTTGCCACTCCCGCTTGGCCCAACCAGAGCAATCTTCTCTCCCGCTTTAGCTTGAAAACTGATGTTTGATAACGCTGGAACCTCGGGGTTATACGAGAAGGAGACGTTCCTAAATTCCACTTCACCGCGCGTAATAGCAGGCCCGCCGGATTGCACCTGAACCTGTTCTTTTTCCAGATCAAGCATCTCAAAAATGACTCCCGCCGAGACAAGGCTCTTCTGAATCCTTGCAATATTCTCGCCCAACGCCTTTACCGGCTTTGCAAGAAACGTCATAAGAACAAGGAAGCGTATCATCACTTCAATTGTCATGGAACCTTGAATAAACAAATATGCCGTGAAAATAATGGTCAATGCTGTGACCATCGTATTGAACAACTCATTCGTGGGACTCAGCAACGCGATAACGCGCACGATCTTCATTGAATAGTGATAATTTGCATCAACTTTTTTTCTGAACCCTTCTTTCTCATGTTCTTCCCGTGTGAAAGACTTTACAACCCGGACTGAGGCAATTTTTTCCTGCAGGAACGCGGATATGTCTGCCATCGTGTTCGTTAACTCTTTACTGAACGAGCGTATGCGATCTCCGAACTTTCTGGATATGAACCCGGAGATGGAAAACACGACAATCGTAAATACTGTCAGCTTCCAGTTTGTGAAGAAGAGCGCGGTTGCAAAAATCACTGCATACACTGTATTTTGAGCAATTTCTATTACGAGGCTCAAGGATTGCTCGAGTGCATTTACATCATTTGTTATCCGGGACATGATCTGGCCGGTCTTCTGGCGATCAAAGTAACGAATGGGAAGCATCACGACTGTATCGAACAAATCAACGCGGAAGCGAAGCAAGAGTTTTTGCTGAACCGAACTCATGACGTATTCACGAATGTAGACAAAGATCACCTTCACAACGATAATCGCTGTAAACATCAGTGTCGCCAACATGATGATCCGAAAACTCTCATCATACCCTCTGATGGTAACCGTCGTAAACGTTGTGCCAAGCATATCGATCGGAATATCGACCACTATTTCTGCGCCACGACGAACAAGGTCACCGATTGTTTGAAGCACAGTGAAGAGTCGCGCTACAAGAAACGCCGAAAGAGCATCGGCAAGACTCATAATGGCAACGGAAACCAGACCAGCCAAAATGCGCCATTTGTATTTCAGAAAGTATCGAAGGAGACGAATTGATGTTTTCATTCAGGCCACATTATCGAGCAGCATGAAATCGTGATCGGCTGCGGAACTTGCGTGACGCTTCGAAAGCTGCCTTTTCTTATTTTCGTAGACACACTCATCGTACAGCGGACATTGCTCGCAAGCCGGATTGTTGGATCGACACACTTTACGCCCAAAACGAATGAGGTTCGTATGGAATGAATACCCTCGTCCTGCAGGTACAATATCTTTCATCATCATATACGTCTTCTCCGGTGTGCTTCCGGCTGCAAGACCCAACCTTCCGCAGAGACGGTGTACGTGTGTATCGACAGGAAACACGTCTCTGCCCATTGAAAAAAGAAGAACGCACGATGCGGTCTTGGCACCAACGCCTTTGATCTGCGTCAGTTCTTCAACCACTTCGTCATTCGATTTTTTCTTCAATACAGAGAGATCATATTTCCCGTACCGTTCCTTCACGACAGCAAGCGTTTCCCGGATACGAACGGACTTTTGATTTGCCATGCCCCCAACGCGGATAGTCGCCTTCAGACTTCGCAATGGCGCGCCTGTGACAGCATCCCATGTCGGGTATTTGCTCCTGAGAAGTGTATATGCGCGATGGCTATTCTTGTCGTTGGTGTTCTGTGAGAGAATTGTCGCAATCAGCATGTCAAGCGGTGCCGGCAGGCGGGATGTTTGCTGAGGAGTACCGAGCGTGCACTCAAGAGTTTTGGCAACGCGCAGCGCCTTTGCACGTACAGCACGAGTGGCAGAATTTACGAGACTTTCGCTCCTACCCGCGCGGTTCAAATACATCACTTGCGTCGATGGTCTCAAAAAATTCCTTGTGCAGTGCGTTCAGCACCTTGGGGATCTGATCTTCATCTATAACGACCGTGCAATTCATTGGTGACGCGCCATAGGATATCATCGCGACATTCGCGGGAGCCAAAGCATCGAACAGCCTGTTCATAAGACTTGTTCGTGCACGCATGCCTTTGCCGACGAGGCATATGCTCCCTTTTCCTGGAAACACCTCCACAATTCCAAACTCCTGGAGTTCGTGCGTCAAGCTATCGACGAGGACTTTGCTGTCTATGGCAAACGATATACTATATTCGGATGTTGCCACCATTCCGGTCGAAACACCGTAGCGATTCAGGACGCTGAATATTTGTTCCCAAAATAAATACTGGTTCAGGCGTTTGTGTGGAACAAGGGTGATGACGGAAAGATTCTTCTTGTATGCAATCGACTTGACGACGACCGCGTCGCCCTGAACATTTGAGGCATCAACATCTATGAGTGTGCCGGACCCATCCTTACGTTTTGAATTAAGAATCTGAACAGGAATTTTCTTTTCAATAACGGGAAGCATCGTACCCGGATGCAGCACTTTCGCTCCAAAATAAGAGAGCTCAAAAGCTTCCTCGAACGACATGCTCTTTACCTTCTTCGTTTCCGCAACCATGCTCGGATCGGCAGTGAGAATGCCATCAACATCGGTCCAGATTTGCACTTTGGCGGCGTTCATAGCTGCCCCGATAATCGATGCAGAGTAATCGGAACTCTCCCTTCCCATTGTTGTATAGACACCGGACTGCGTTACGCCAATGAATCCCTGCGTAACGGGGACTTTGTTCTGATCGAGCAGGGGCCGTACAATGTTTTCCAATTTGCTCGTGACAATGTCCATGAGAGGCTGGGCACGTCCGAAATTATCGTCGGTGATCATGAACTCCCGCGCATCAATCCAGACCGCGCCAATGCCATCGCGCTGCAGGCCGGCTGCAACAATCCGAGACGAAAGCCTTTCGCCATACGAACAAAATGCATCCATCGTCCTCGGTGTAAGCTCTTTGAGAATTGCAACCCCATCGACAAGCTGATTTAATTCCAAATGGTATTGCGTGAAGGCGTTTTTCAGCTCTTCAACAGCAGGGCGTGCCGTGACGAGTTGCCGGGCAATTGTATTATGTCTGCCAAGCAATATGGACAGTATACCCTTGGCATCTTTCGCGTTGCCCTGTGCTGCGGTTCTCGCGGCTTGCTCAAGGTCGTTCGTTGCCCTCGCTATTGCTGAGATGACGACGACTGGCTGTTCGGAAAGGTGGGATTGGACGATGCTGATAACATTATTCATTGCGGCGGCATCCTGGTTGGAGGTGCCGCCAAACTTCATTACAATCATCGGGGAGTTTCGGTTATAAGTGGCTTAATTTTGGTGAAAATATACCGAAATGAGGGTCAATAAGCAAAGAGGGCAACCGAAAAGGGGAACTAACAACAAACCCTTTGTGTTTTAATGAATGCTACCGTATATTAGGATAACCGGAGGACCTACATCTGATGAAAAAACCCAGTACATCAAACATTTGTCGACATTGTGGAAGCGCCTTCCGAGGCCAGAGCGGCTCCTACCGCTGCCCTGACTGCCGTGAGAAGGAACAGCAATACAAGGAACAGCGTGAAAAGACGCGAAAGCGATTGCCCTTCTACCTGAAGACGGATGTTTGATCCGAGTTGGCTCTTATGAGCAATTAGCACACAGCCTTCCCAAGTTTGGGGAGGCTGTGGTGTTTTGTGGGACAGAAAGAAAGCAGAGGAAGCCATCACCCCTTCTTGAGATGCAAAGACTTAGAAATTTCGGTATCAAGACTGCTTGATTTGAGTGCAGTATCAAGATCAGCCTTGAATTGGGGATGCTGTTGAACTGTTTTATTCAGGAGTTTGAAGCCCTCATCGAATTTCGCGTCGAGGATTTCTGGCGTCAATTCAATCTTAGAAATTCCACTCTCCAAATCGGCTTGATTTCCCCAGTCATCGGTCCTTCGCCACAGGAAGGCTGCAATCCTTGCAAGATGAAAGACACCATTGTTCGCCAACTTCCTGATCGTATCGTTTTT
>JBGPGQ010000007.1:0-25200 GCA_041483995.1 Bacteroidota bacterium | reverse complement strand
GGGTGGGATGTTGATGCTCAAGAAATTGCCGGGTTGTTGCATTTAGACAAGGTTGGATTAATTAACGATCTTGCTGCAACCGCATACGGAATATTGCGGTTGCCTGAAAGCGATGTGGTCGCGTTAAACGACGGGAAAGAGCAACCCCACATGACCATTGCAGTGATCGCGGCAGGTACAGGGCTTGGAGAAGGAGGTTTGTTTTGGGATGGATCTCGTTATCATGCAGTTCCCTCTGAAGGCGGACATACTGACTTTGGTCCGAGGAATGAACTTGAAATCGAGCTTTTGCGTTTCCTCTTGAAGAAGTATGAACGAGTCAGTTATGAACGTCTTGTTTCTGGCCCCGGCATGCTTAATCTCTACGAATTCTTCAGGGCTCGTTCGGGGGTCCCGGAGCCCGACTGGCTTACAGAAAAGATTGCTGCCGGTGATCCATCCGCTGTTGTATCTCAAGCAGCAGTGGAGCGGAGAGACGAAGCGTGCATCCAAACACTGCAGATGTTTGTCTCGCTGTACGGTGCTGAAACCGGGAACCTTGCTCTCAAATTGCTATCGACTGGCGGTGTGTATGTTGGAGGCGGTATCGCACCAAAGATTCTGTCAAAGATTCAAGAGGGTTTCTTTTTTGATTCCTTCGTTCGAAAGGGAAGGTACTCTTCTCTTCTGAAACAAATGCCTGTGAAAGTTGTATTGAATGATAAGACTGCGCTCTACGGTGCTGCCCATTATGCACTGGTGATGAATGATTAACGTTGACGTGAAATTCTTCGGGCCGCTGCGGGATATTGTCCGTAGCAATGAAATTTCTCTTGAAGTGCCGCCGCCGCATTCCGGCGACTCGACCTTTGACGCACTTGTAGTAATCTACCCGGAACTTAGTAAATGGCGCCCGAGTGTGAGACTGGCAGTGAATTTCGAGTATGTTCCCTTTACTCATAACATCCGCGCTGGTGATGAGGTGAGTCTCATCCCACCTGTCAGCGGGGGCTGATTAAGCATGGTTTCCATTTCAACATCCACCATAAATGTTCCCGCGATCATCGCTGCCGTTGCTACACCGCAATCCGGCGCCATGGATATTTTCATCGGCACGGTGCGGAACAACTCCGGGGCCAGGAAAATCAGCAGGCTCGAGTACAGTGCATATGTTCCAATGGCTGAGAAGTTGATGACAGCCATCGAGCTGGACTTGCGCAGCAAGTGGTCTGTTCATGAAGTCATAATGGTTCACCGGGTCGGAATGCTTGAGGTTGGGGATGTTGCCGTAGTGACTGCCGTTTCTTCTGCTCACCGGAAAGAGGCTTTTGAAGCATGCCGCTTTGCAATCGACCAGATCAAGTCCATTGTGCCGATTTGGAAGAAGGAGTTTGCCGATGACGGAGAAATGTGGGTTGAGGGAGAACACTTGGAGGGTATTCAAGAAATGAAATCCGGCCCTTTTTCCGCATGAAAGAACTCGTTGATTCATTCGGCCGCAAGGTGATTAACCTCCGGATCTCCGTTACAGATCGCTGCAATTTTCGATGTGTGTACTGCATGCCTGAAGGGGGGATGCAGTGGCTTGGGAAAAACAAGCTGTTGACGTTCGAAGAGATTACGCGACTGGTCAGCATCTTCGCTTCTCTCGGAGTCTATAAGATTCGTCTTACCGGCGGCGAGCCGTTGATGCGAAAAGAACTCTGGAAGCTAGTTGGAATGATCCGCAACATCGAGGGAATCAAGGACATTGCGTTGACGACCAACGGTTTTTTTTTGAAGCAGCAAGCTCGGGGTTTGGTTGATGCCGGTCTAGATCGTGTCAACGTCAGTCTGGATTCGCTTGACCCAAAACTTTTTGCGGCTGCCGTGCGTCGCGATTATTTTGATCAGACTTGGGAAGGCATTGAAGAGATTGAGCGCCTGGGAATCGGTCCGATCAAACTCAATATTGTGTTGATTCGTGGTAGGAACGATGGTGAGATTCTAAAGTTTGCGGAACTTGCGCGTACCAGATCGTTTATTGTTCGCTTTATTGAGTTCATGCCTCTTGGAGCGGATGACGGTTGGACGACGGAAAAAGTTGTCCCGACGCAGGAGATCATTCAGATCATAAGTAAGCATGCGCAGCTTGTTCCCATCCAGCACGAAAATGGAAAATCGCCTGCAGATCGTTACGTGTTTGAAGATGGCCGCGGGGAAATTGGATTTATTAGTTCGGTAAGCGAGCCGTTTTGTGCCGACTGTAATCGGGTACGGATTACGTCGGATGGAAAACTGAGGACGTGTCTCTTTTCTCTCCATGAAACAGACCTTCGGGCGCTTCTGCGCGGGGGGGCAACGGACGAAGAGATCTCCAACGTACTTATGCAAGCGGTATGGAGTAAAGAAGAAGGTCATCTCATCAACCGCACCGGCTTTGTGCGACCGGAACGAACGATGAGCCAAATCGGCGGGTAGAGATGACACTCAAGTTCGAATCAAAAGGGTTGCATGGGGTTGTTCGATAGGAAGATCAAGGTGGAAGGGGTCAATAACTTCGGTAAGGGAAAGCTCCCCCCCGGCCAGACTGCAACGGACAAGTTCCTCGTTCTCACGTATGGCGACACGCCGAAGATAAGCGCCACAGAATGGCGCTTTAAGGTGTGGGGACTGGTCGAGCAAGAAATTCTCTGGACATGGGATGAGTTCATGAAGCTACCGCAAACGACGATCAATGCGGATTTTCATTGTGTCACGCATTGGAGTCGGTTTGGGGACGACTGGACGGGAGTGCTGTTCAAAGATCTTGTCAAATTCATTGCCGTAAAACCGGAGGCGCGTCACGTGCTCCAGCATGCCTATGGCGGATACACGACAAACCTTTCGTTACCAGTCATGCTGGAAGAAGATGTTCTGTTTGCACATACGTTCAATGGTCAGCCGTTGCCTCGTGAACATGGCGGACCGATGCGCGTCTTCACTCCCCGCCGTTATGCGTGGAAAGGGGCGAAGTGGGTGAACGGACTGGAGTTCCTTGCCGAGGATAAGCCGGGCTTTTGGGAAGTGAACGGATACAGCAACACGGCTGATCCGTGGAAGGAGGAACGGTACTGGTGATAAAGTAGATCTATTTTGTTTTGAAAGTTATCTAATATTTCTATATTTGTTCTGAAAACCAAGTAGCCTATCTCGTAGCCTGTTTTTACCATCCAAGACAGACTCGTCAAAGCGGCGCAAACATTTTCGCCCACAACCATACGTTTATGCCCACCATAGCTGCCATAGATGTTGGATCGAACGCCATGCGGCTTGTTATCGGTGCAGTTGATGGTGAGCGCACGCTCAGCGTTGTCGAGAGTATCCGCGATCCTGTTCGGCTTGGGCAGGACGTGTTCACGAAAGGTTCCATTTCTGAAGAAACAATCGACCGTGCAGTGGAAGCATTCCAACGGTTCAGAGACGCTATTGCCAAACACGGTGCGAATTGGACGAAGGCAGTTGCAACAAGTGCCACGCGCGAAGCATTGAACAGGGAAATCTTCGTCGATAGGGTTGCGCAGGCTTCAGGAATTGAGTTGACCGTGATCGGAACAGAGGAAGAAGCGCGACTGATTCATCTCGCGGTCGGCGAGAAAGTGAACCTGAAGAACAAACTCGCAATGCTTGTTGACATAGGTGGCGGAAGCGCAGAGATAACGCTTGTATCCGATGGGAACATCATCTCCACCGAGAGTTTTAAGATGGGTGCGGTGCGCCTTCTTCAGGTACTTGAAGAGAAGAAACATGGCGAGCGGCACTTCAACCAGCTCTTGCGTGAGTATGTCGACGCCACGCAGAAGCGGATCAAGAAGGAAATAGGAAATCAGAAGATAGATCTCTGTATCGGCACGGGTGGGAATATTGAGTCGCTGGGCAATCTGCGCAAGGAAGTTCTGGAGAAGGACAAAGATTCGCTCATTACCGGCGATGAGCTTGATACACTTGTCAAGAAGCTCCAGAGTATGACATTTGAAGAACGCATCCAGCAGTTGCGACTCCGCCCTGACAGGGCAGATGTCATTGTCCCGGCTGCGATTGTCCTTCAAAAAATCATCAAACAAGCCGATGTCGACGAAGTGCTTATCCCGAATGTTGGTCTCAAGGATGGTCTTCTCATCGATATGGTGCAGGAGTTGTATGGCGAGAAAAAGCATTTGCACCGTGACCAGGTAATGGCGTCGGCCCTACAATTGGGCAGGAAGTATTCGTTCGATGAACAGCACGGAATGTCTTCGGCGAAATTCGCAGTGCAGTTCTTTGATGAAACGCGCGGCCTGCACAACCTCAATCTTGAACACAGACTGTTGCTTGAGGTTGCTGCGTTGCTTCATGATATAGGTAACTTTGTAAACATGACCGATCATCATAAGCATACGCAGTACCTTCTTCTAGCGACACCGCTCATAGGTCTGAGCCAATCTCAAATGGCGATTGTTGCCAACGTTGCCCGCTACCACAGGAAGTCTTTCCCAAAACCACAACATGATGCGTACGGGGTTCTTTCTTCAAAAGATCGCGTTGTTGTCTCCAAGCTTGCCGCGCTTCTTCGCCTTGCTGATGCAATGGACAATGAACATGCATCAAAGGTGAATGATTTCAGTGTGGAATATAAGAAACCAAAATTTGTTGTCAGGCTGAAAGGGGATGGCGATATGCTGCTGGAGAAGTGGGCACTTGCAAACAAGTCCGCGTTGTTCGAAGAGATATTCAGCGTTAAACTCTCCATTGAGGACTGACCGCATGATCGAAGCGCATGAAAGAAACACAACCGGAAAAGAAACCCCAACACTGAGTGGGCATCTCGTTGGTTCACTTGATACACGCTGGGCTCAGTTTTGCAAAGAACAACGCCGGTGCGATAAGAAGTTTTCTGAAAAAGCGGTTCACGATATGCGTGTGGCGACCCGCCGCCTGATTTCGCTGGTGGATATCTGGATGAAAATTATTGCCGATGATGTGCTAAAGGAATCGCGGCGTGAGTTGAAGAGCCTGCTTGATGAATTCGGCCCTCTTCGGGACACACAGGTTCAGGTGATGGCGATTGAAAAGATGCGCGTAAGTTACCGTGCAGTTGATTCACTTTCGACCGTGTTGAAGTTGCGTGAGAAGCAACGAATAAAGACAGTGACAAGGCGAATCCGAAAGCTGCATCTTACGAAGGTCAAAAGGAATATTGCCGCCATACGGAGTCGTCTCCTGACGATGTTTGATGACCCGACGGTTGAAGGTGCGGCGCACGCTGCTGTGGTAGGTGCAGCTGCTGCCGCATTTGCAAAATGCGCGGAACTGTATTCCCGCATTGATCCTATGAACAGTTCCACAATTCATATGTTGCGGGTGGCGTTTAAGAAATTCCGTTACATGGCCGAGGCGCTTCAACCTATTCTTCCGTGGACAACTGACGACCTGCTTAAGGCCATGCATGATTTTCAGAATCGAATGGGAGACATTCAGGATATTGAAGTACTCATGGCTGAAGTGAATACATTTGCTTCACGAAGCAGAGCCGGAGTTGATAATCCCGTTCTGCCGGTACAACAAGATCTTGCACGACGCCGGGCCGCACTTATTGACACGTTTATGGTTTCGTCAGATCAACTCTTCGCGTTCTGGCAGCCATATTCGTTGCCCCTGATACCTCCGCCAACGCTCAGAGTAGTACATCACAGATCATGATGCTTGCCGCCTCTATGGATCTCTACATTCTTCGTCACGCAATTGCAGTTGAACACGGAACTGCGGGTTATGAACGGGACAGTGACCGCCCGCTGACCAACAAGGGGGAACGCAAAATGCGCTGTATAGCGGAAGCGATGCGTTCCCTGGAATTATCCTTCGATTTGATCCTCTCAAGCCCATTTGTTCGAGCGCGACAAACTGCCGAGATTGTAGCTAACGTCTTTGGGATGGAGAAGAGACTGGAATTTACTAAGAACCTCGCCGTTGGTGGAAACAAACAAGAGCTGATAAATGAACTGAACAAGAATTATGCTGACATGAAACGAATCATACTTGTAGGGCATGAGCCGTATCTTAGTGGTTTGATTTCTGTTCTTATTGCAGGCAACGAAGGGCTGTTCATTACAATGAAAAAAGGCGGGGTCTGCGCCCTGACAATTGACTCGCTGCAGTATGGCAAATGTGCCACCCTCGAATGGCTCCTCGCGCCAAGTCAATTGACACGAATTGAATAAGTGAGCCGAATACTTCTATATGCTGCTCTTATCGCCGCGACGATAATATTTCACACCCCGTCATTACGAGCCGGTGAAAAAGAAAATACGAGGCAAACGTCCTGGCTCTCGCGATACAATATCGCTGATAAACATCCGCATCAGTTCAAACTCCCGAAACGACTCAGTGAGGCGTCGGGGCTTACTATGTCCGATGACGGTAGACTCTTCTGTCACGACGACGAGTCTGGAGTTGTCTATCAGCTTGACTATTCAACGGGAGAGATTGTGAAGCAGTTCAGCCTTGGCAGCGGGTTTGTGCGGGAAGACTTCGAAGACATAGCGATCAAGAAGGATACGATGTATCTTGTTGCAAGCAATGGCACTCTGTTTGAGTTTAGAGAAGGCAACGATAAGGGACGTGTTGACTTTCGTGTCTACCGGACTTTTCTCAGCCGAAAGAATGACGTGGAAGGACTCGAGTATGACCCGGATACGGACTGTCTTCTCCTCGCGTGCAAGGCGCTTGCGGGGAAAGGACTCTCAAAGTATAAAGCGGTGTATGCGTTCCAGTTGAAGACGAAAAAACTCCTGAAGGAACCACGCTTCCTTATACCTTTGGAAAATGTTAATCAAGAGTCGCGGAAGAGAGGATTCAATCCATCTGGCATTGCAAGACATCCTCGATCGGGAACATATTTCATCATCAGCGCAGACGGCGAGTCGATCATTGAGATTAATGACAAAGGAAAGCTCCTTGCTCAGGAAGCAATACCCAAGAAGGTGAATAGCCAACCCGAAGGAATTACGTTTGCTCCTGACCTCAGCTTGATTCTGTGCAATGATGGACAGGGTGGAACAGGTACGCTCACAGTCTATCCACTGGAGCCCTGAACTCTTACGATATCCACCCAATTCCTGGAATTGCAAATTCAAGCGATTTTGTGTTGAGATAACCAATGAGATTCTCTAGAAGACCTGCTTCATTTTTTTGCGTAATTTTGGCATTTTCCTGCCAAACCGAACAACTTGATTTCACAAACTGAAATGGATACATTAATCAACGTATTCGGCCAGAATGCCCCCCTCTGGTTACTCAGATGTTCAGCATTCTAGAAACGGATTAGTGTAGGCAATGACTTCGAACAAGAGAGCCGATACGATTACTCCTCCGAGATCCTCTCAGAATTCACAACCATAACGCAATGGCTTTACGCTACAAAAGGGCACGGATCGCAGAATCCATTAGTTTGCTTGGAGTTATGCTCTGCATTTTCCAGGTACACTATGCGAATGCCCAGGGAGCTCCACCCGGTTTTGTTATTGAGAATGCCTTTCCAACCGCGTCATTTAGTCGTCCCGTGCAGATTGTATTTCTTCCTGATGGACGCAAGCTTGTCGTGGAACAGGGCGGTCGCGTGTGGACAATGACATCTACCGGCAGCCAGATGGGGACTCCCTTTATCGACCTGTCTACCAAGGTGCTTTCGAATACCGACCGTGGGCTCCTTGGTGTAGCTCTTGATCCGGATTTCAGCACGAATCGTTGGGTCTATTTCCTGTATGTGGTTGATCCGGACAGCGATGACGATGACAATAACCAATCGGCATTCAGCAGACTTGAACGATACAAGGCGGACAGTTTGAATCCAAACGTTGCCGATCTTTCAACGCGCCACATATTGATCGGAGGCTCATGGCCCGCGGGCATTCCAGATCCGGGCACAGATGCTTCACATACGATTGGTACACTGAGGTTCGGACGCGATAAAACACTACTTGTTGGAAACGGGGATGCGGCTAATTTCGGAACCACGGATGCGGGGGGACTTGATCCCGGGGCTTTTGGCGCGGGCAAGACACCGGCTTCAGAAGACATCGGAGCGTTTAGATCGCAGTCGCTGAACAGTCTTAACGGAAAGATCCTTCGCATTGATAAAGAAACGGGATTCGGACTCTCATCAAATCCATATTGGGATGGAAATCCGACGTCAGCCCGTTCGCGGGTTTGGGTATATGGTCTTCGCAATCCATTTCGCTTTTCGATTCGCCCGGGAACCGGCAGTACTAATCCGGCTGACAGTCTGCCTGGCACATTGTACATAGGCGATGTTGGGTGGAATACAACGGAGGAATTGAACATTGCAACGCGGGGCGGGCTCAATTTTGGGTGGCCCTGTAAGGAAGGCCCTTTCACTCAGTCTTCTTATAGCGCAGTATCGTCCACGGCCTTTCCTAACTCTAATGTTTTGTGTTCTTCTTCTCTCAATTCCGAAAACCCGGCTTCAAAAACTTCGCCTGCGCTTTGGTGGGATCATACAAACGGAGCCAACTCAAATCCCGTGGGTCTTACCGGGAGTGCCTCCATTGGGGGCGTGTTTTATAGCGGTACAACATATCCAGCAGAGTATCAAGGCCGTTATTTTCACGCTGATTACACCGAACATTGGATCCGAGCAGTACAATTAGATAGCATTAACGACATCGTTAGCTCAAGCAACTTTATTACTGGCACGGCTGGTCCGGTGGATATCGAAAGAGATCCGATAAGTGGCGATCTCTATTATGTAGGTATCGATAATGGTAGGGTTCAACGGATTCGTTATGTGATTGGCAACCACAATCCAGTAGTCAACGCAACGCTGACGCCTACTTCTGGTTATGCCCCTTTGACTGTCAATGCAAGTGCCTCCGGCTCTACCGATCCTGATGGTGATTCTCTGAGTTATCGATGGTCATTTGGTAATGGTGATAGCGTTTCCCGAGCTGATACCTCATACACGTATAATGTTGTTGGAACGTACACAGTGACTGTGACTGTTGCCGATCCCCATGGCGGAAGTGGCATTGCAGCATTCCAGGTAGTTGTCGGTCAGGTCCCTCCTGTGGGTAGCATATTGTATCCTTTCAATCCTAGCCTGTTCCATCAAAACCAGACGGTGCCGCTTGAAGCCGTACCGGTAGATACAACACAGGGACCGGTGACATATCGATGGGACGTCGATCTTGCTCACAACACACACGTTCATGAATCGCAGTATATCCTTTTTGGCCGCACCAATCTTTTCCCAGCCTCCGTACCCGACGATGGTGAGACGTACCACCTCCGTATTCGTCTTGGAGTCACACAGGGCGCACTGACGACAACGGACACCGCTGGGATATATCCCTATCTCAACCTGCACATGGACTCGCTACGATTCAACCCATCGTCACCCACCCCGACGTCCATTTTTTCGGCAATTGCAAAAATCAAGAGCAGTGGTGAAATAGGAACGCCTCCGTCAACGTACGAAGTTCGCGAGGGTGCAACACTTCTTGCGGCGGGAAGTCTCAGCCCTGTCCCGCACGGTGACAGTGTTTCAGTGACGGTAAATATAGGCCCGCTCTCATCGGGAAATCACACGCTCCGCTTTGTAGTCGACCCGGCAAACACATTGTTTGAAACGAATGAACTTGACAACGAAATTTCAAGCGTGGTGTCCGTGCATCCTGCAGATGTTACATCACTTGGTACGCCAGTTGCTCTCATTATGGAACCCGGGGGAGGTGGAAACCACGATATTGAAGTGATTCGGGACGGAGTGTTTCCACCCGTTGGCAGCGGGAACTCCGCCGACCAATATGATACCTACACAGGTGACACCGCGAGAGCCTTTGATTGGATAGGCTATGAATTTGGTTCGTCGAAGACGTTTTCCGGAGTAACATTTCAGGAAGGAAAGCACTTTTTTGATGGTGGCTGGTTTACTTCATTGCAGGTGCAGGTGAAAGTGGCCGGAATATGGACCAACGTTCAAAACCTGGTGAGCACCCCACCGTATCAAGGCAACAACGGAATAAACTTTGAAACGTTTGATTTGACATTCACACCACAAGCCGGCAGTGGAGTTCGCATAGCCGGAGTACCTGGAGGATCGGCGCGCTTTATTTCAGTTGGCGAGCTGCGCGCGCTGGCTGAAGACAGCATTCCAGCCGTGAGTTCAGTTGCCTTACTTACTCCTAATGGAGGTGAGACTTGGGACTATAATACCAGCCACAATATTGCATGGTCGTTCTCAAATCTCTCCAATGTCAAGATCGAGTACAAAACATCTCCTGCTGCTGCATGGCAAACGGTTGTTGCGAGTACATCAGCCTCGGCCGGTTCATATCCCTGGTTAATACCAAACAGCCCGACTTCACAGGCGCGAGTGCGCGTCAGTGATGTTGTGGATGCGAACCCGGCAGATACCAGTGACGGATTCTTTACGATTGCGGTTGCCAGCATAGCCACGATCCCGGGATCACTAAACTTTGGCTCATTGGATCTAGGGTCCTCTCAAATTGATACAGTTCGAATCTTCAACAGTGGCAATGGTATGCTCACCGTGAATATTTCTGTTGACAGTACATTTTTTACACCAGGCAGAACCTCGTTTAGCATCCCGGCTGGATCTTCTGATACCCTCTCTGTTCGGTTCTCGCCACCTACTGCCTCCGTATTCAGCGACACTCTTCGTATCTCAAACAATTCTCCGAATTCGCTCCTGAAAATACCTCTCACGGGGGCCGGTCCCTTGGGTATTCCAGCGCTCATAGCCCCACTGAACGGAGCCTCAAATCAGCCGGCAACAGTCACCCTGAACTGGAATTCAGTCTTAGGTGCACAGTTTTATCGGTTGCAACTTTCACTTGATTCACTGTTCTCAACGACACTTGTTGATGATTCCACGCTGACCGGAACAACCCGGCAAGTCGGGTTGCTGGCAAACAACGCAACTCATTACTGGCGCGTAAGGGCAAAAAACGCGATGAGTGTGAGCGCCTGGTCACCCCTGTGGCATTTTTCAACAAGCTCTCAAGTGACGAATTCATATTCTTTTGCATCTTCATGGAATGTGATCTCCCTTCCTTTAACTGTAAGCGACGCGAGAAAGAGCTCTGTATTTCCATCATCGGTTTCCGACGCGTATTCTTTTTCGACGAGCGCGGGTTACATCTCAAAAGATACACTTGTCAATGGAGTGGGGTACTGGCTGAAGTTTTCTTCTCCTTCGCCAGTATCGATAACCGGACAAGTACGATTGCGGGACACGGTGCATGTGGTTGCCGGGTGGAACATTGTTGGAGCTGTGACAGAAGCCACCCCGACCTCGGCTATTCAACAAGTCCCGCCGGGAATTGTCAGCTCGTCGTACTATGGTTATGATGGGACCTTCGGAAGCGCAGATACTCTTTTCCCTGCCAAGGGTTACTGGGTGAAGACAAGCCAAAACGGACTGCTGATCTTCGATGTATCCAGTGCAATGCCATCAAGATTCTGGAGTTCGCCTTCCGATCTGGCGAAGTCAAGAGCACCCTTGTACCAAAAGAATATCAAGAAATAGAATGAATGGAGCTGAAAGAAGATGAAGGAGACTGCGTGCTGAGGGGAAATTGCGATTGGTTGATGCGGTGCTTCATATTTGCATCGATTTTTCTACAAGCCGTGGATATGCAAAGAGTCAGTGCCCAAACATTGCCGCCCGGATTTGTTGTGGAGAATGCATTTCCAACGACGACATTCCCTTCTCTGGTTGTGCAGGTTTTGTTTTTCCCGGATGGCAGGAAACTTGTTGTCCAACGCTGGGGAGTTGTTTCAACAATGGCAGCAAATGGAACTCAATTGCCAACCCCATTTATTGATCTTACGAGCAAGGTTCTTGTAAACGGTGATCGAGGACTTCTGGGTGCTGCTCTTGATCCGGATTTTGCAGTCAACCGCTGGGTGTATTTCCTGTACGTTGTTGACCCCGATAGTGATGATAATGAAGGCAACTCATCAGCGTTTAGTAGGGTTGAGCGTTACCAGGCAAGTAGTAGCAATCCGAACGTTGCTGATCTCTCTACCCGACAAATACTCATTGGGGGGTCTTGGCCAACAGGTATCCCGGATCCTGCCGTAGATGGTTCGCACACAATTGGTACCCTACGGTTTGGACGAGATAAATCCCTGCTCCTCGGAGCCGGCGATGCGGCGCACTTTGGAACAACCGACGCTGGTGGACTGGATGCTGGCGCGTTTGGATCAGGGAAAACCCCAATCGCACAGGATATTGGTGCATTTCGCGCACAATCGCTTAACAGTCTGTGCGGGAAAATTCTTCGCGTAGACAAAGAGACCGGGTTTGGGTTACCATCCAACCCATATTGGGATGGCAATCCGACCTCGGCACGTTCGCGTGTGTGGGCCTACGGACTTCGTAATCCATTTCGCTTCAATGTACGCCCGGGTACAGGCAGTACGGTTCCGTCCGATGGTCGACCAGGTGCCTTGTACATCGGTGACGTGGGATGGGATACCTATGAAGAGTTGAACATAGCGCGGCAGGGTGGAGTCAACTTCGGATGGCCATGCAATGAGAGTCCCAGTGTACAACCGAACTATGCTGCCGTTACATCAACAGCATCGCCGAACCCCAATGTACTTTGTTCGGCCCCATTGAATTCTGAGAATCCAGCACCACGTACATCACCCGAGTTGTGGTGGAACCACGGCAACCCGAATGATTCTAAACCTCTCGGCTGGAAAGGCTCTTGCTCGATTGGAGGATCGTTTTACACTGCAAGTGCTTATCCTCTGCGGTATCGGAACAGCTACTTCATCGCTGATTATAGCAATGATTGGATCCGCTCCGTGCGGGTAGACACGAATGATAATGTCATTTCCGGGAGCGACACGCTGTTTGCCACGGCCGCGGGGGGGCCTGTTTCAATTGAGGTCGATCCTTTGAGTGGAGACCTTTTCTATTGTGCACTTGATGCGGGAAAGGTATATAGGATTAGATATCCAAGCGGTAACCGCAACCCCGTGGTATCTGCCTCAATCACACCAACGTATGGCCTTGCACCTCTGCTCGTAGCAGCCAACGCTGCTGCTTCGGACCCCGATGGAGATTCGTTGAGATACAAATGGGACTTCGGCAATGGCGATAGCTCTCTCTCGGCAAATACAACATATACATATTTGATCAATGGAATTTATGACATAAGAATTACGGTTACGGACGGTAAGGGTGGAAGTGCCGTATCAGCGTTCAATGTGGTTGTTGGGCAGCTCGCGCCGCCGGG
This sequence comes from Bacteroidota bacterium, assembly GCA_041483995.1. Classification (GTDB taxonomy): domain Bacteria; phylum Bacteroidota; class Ignavibacteria; order UBA10030; family UBA6906; genus JBGPGQ01. The sequence goes on along the minus strand of JBGPGQ010000007.1, from coordinate 11,935 downwards.
TCAGATTCTTGTGCCGCTCGATAGCAGCGTTTACAACGCCGATGCTACAGTGCCACTTGTAGCAACACAGGTTGATACGACAGCGGGGTCGGTGACGTATAAGTGGGATGTTGATCTGCTACATGACACGCATATCCATCCGTCATATAATGTTCTTTCCGGACGAAACAGCTCCTTTGTTCTCACAATTCCGCAAGACGGCGGCTATTACAGATACAGAGCCCGTCTTTCGGTAACACAAGGTGCCCTGACCACTCGGGACACGGCCGTGGTGTTTGGCTCGGTGTTACTCCAAGCAAAAGTATTCCTTGAGGGGCCTTACGTGAGCGGTGCTGGAGAAATGTCCACAAGCCTCAAGACCAATGGCTACATTCCCGCAATGTCACCATATCTGGAAGACCCGCGTGTGGTTTCCGCAATACCGGCAGACGTCACAGATTGGGTATTGGTACAATTGCGGAAAGGTATGAATGGGAGCCCCGTCGCATCAAAGAGCGCATTCTTGCGGAAGGACGGACGCATTGTTGGAGATGACGGGACAACAGTTCAGATTACCATTCCTGCGCGACCGGAAAGCTATTATGTCATCGTCAAACACCGCAACCACCTTTCAGTTATGAGTGCGATCGCGATCGCGCTGAACAATACAACCACCTCACTGTACGATTTTACAACTAGCCAGGCACAAGCGGCAGGTACGAACCCCATGAAGCAAGCCGCCGCTGGAGTATTTGTGATGTATGCGGGAGACTGCAATCGCTCGGGTATTATCACCGCCGCTGATGCCAATGCCGTGTACGGAGCGCTGAACACAACAGGGTACAATCTGAATGATGCTGACATGAATGGCACAGTCAATGCAACCGACGCGAACAAGATTTTTTCAAACATCAATGTGAGTACTTTTGTTCCATGAAGCGAAGTATGGCATCTGATAATCCAACGGAAATATTTGCTTGGTCAAGCACTTCCATTGATTTTTTATATCTGCTCTCGTAGTTTTTCATTCCTCGGCCCGCGTTGATTTTGCAGTGCAACATTTCTATATTTACCACGTCCCAAGAATAGAACCAGTGTTTTTCTCATGATGGAGGCTGAATGTCGTACGATATCAAAGCGATCAACGAAAAAATTCAACGTGAAAGTGCATTTATTGATATTCTTCAAATGGAAATTGGCAAAACGATCGTGGGCCAGAAATACATGGTCGAGCGATTGCTGGTGGGCCTGCTCTCTAATGGCCATATCCTTCTGGAAGGTGTGCCCGGCCTTGCTAAGACCCTAAGCGTCAAAACACTTGCCGGCGCAATTCAGGCAAAGTTTCAGCGTATCCAGTTCACCCCCGATCTTCTTCCGGCAGATCTCGTCGGTACAATGATCTACAATCAAAAAGAAAGCTCATTCCAGACAAAGAAAGGGCCTATTTTTGCCAATTTCATTCTTGCGGACGAAATCAACCGTTCGCCTGCAAAAGTGCAAAGTGCGTTGCTTGAAGCGATGCAAGAACGGCAGGTAACACTCGGCGAGCAGACCTTCAAATTACCGGAACCATTTCTTGTGCTTGCAACACAGAATCCTATTGAACAGGAAGGAACATACCCCCTGCCCGAAGCGCAGGTTGATCGCTTTATGCTCAAAGTGAAGATCGGGTACCCGTCCAAGGATGAAGAGTTGCTAATCATGCGGGCAAACATGAATCAGGAAACGAGCAATCCGAACGCCGTCATTTCACCGGCAGACATTCTCAAAGCCCGAAATGCGGTGCACGAGATTTATATGGACGAAAAGATTGAGAAGTACATTCTGGATATTGTGTTTGCGACACGGTCGCCAAAGCAATACAATCTCGGAAAACTCGCACAGCTCATCAGTTATGGAGCCTCACCACGGGCAACAATCAATCTTGCACTCGGAGCAAAGGCCTACGCGTTTATCAAGCGCAGGGGGTACGTCATTCCCGAAGATGTTCGGGCAATTAGTCTGGATGTTCTTCGCCATCGTGTTGCTGTTACTTATGAGGCAGAAGCCGAGGAGGTTACATCGGAGCAGGTGGTACAAGAAGTGTTGAACAAAATAGAGGTACTGTAGAGTAGTGGAAACGCGCGAGCTCCTCAAAAAAGTCAGGCTGATAGAAATCAAAACCCGCGGGATGGTGAACCACGTCTTTTCAGGCGAATACCATAGTGTCTTCAAAGGAAGAGGGATGGAGTTTTCCGAAGTGCGGGAATATCAGTTTGGTGATGACATCCGCAGCATCGATTGGAATGTGTCCGCACGGTTCAACCACCCATTTATCAAAATATTTGAAGAAGAACGTGAACTCACAGTAATGCTCATCGTCGATTTGAGTCACTCCGGTGAATTCGGCACAGGCCTGCAACTGAAGAATGAAATTGCAGCGGAAATCTGTGCGGTTCTCGCGTTCTCTGCGATCAAGAATAACGACAAGGTTGGCCTGATTCTGTTCACTGATCGGATTGAAAAGTTCGTTCCACCAAAGAAGGGTCGCGCTCACATTCTCCGCATTATCAGAGAATTAATTTCGTTTGAAGCTTCCGGTACCGGAACAGATATCAAACAGGCGCTGGAATATTTCAACCACGTGAGCAAAAAAAGAACCATTGCGTTCCTCATCTCCGACTTTATCGATGACGGCTTTGATAAGATTCTCCGCATCATCAGCAAAAAGCACGACGTGATTGCCATCGAACTTGCAGACCCGCGCGAAGAAGAACTCCCAAATGTAGGACTGATAAAATTCCACGATGCTGAGACCAATCAGGAGCGATGGATTGACACAGGCAATGTCGCGATCAGGAATCGCTTTCGAGCGTATTGGCAAAAACGCAAGAATGAACGAAAGAACCTCTTCATCCGCAGTAAGGTTGATGCCATTCCCATTCGCATCGACATACCGTATGTCAAGCCAATCGTGGATTTCTTCAAGTTGAGAGAGCGTCGTTTGTGATGAAGAAGATTGTCCTTTGGGCCTTCCTCGTGTTGAGTACCGCAGGCCGATTGTTGGCAGAGGTAGTCAGTGCTCATGCCTCTGTTGACTCAACGAAGTATGCAGTTGGCGATTGGATCACGGTACATATCGAGCTTTCGCATCCCAGAGGATATGCATTTCAATCGTTGCTTGGTGACACTATCAATGGATTCCATGTTATCCAAAGGCCATCGCTGCAGGGTTCTGAAGACACAATCACCTCCACAACCCTTGTTGTTGCAAAATATGACTCCGGCACATCTGTTTTGCCGGGGCTTCCGTTTCGTTACTCTGCTTCCGGTGATACCGCGGTGCAAACGATTGCAACCAACCCATTGCTGTTGACCATCTCTACGGTTGCAGTCGATACTTCTCGCGAAATCAAGGATGTCAAACCTCCATTATCAATTCCCCTCAGCATTGCAGAGATAGCGCTGTATGCTGCTATTGTATTACTCATGGCTGGCGCAGTGTATCTTTGGTATCGTTATTGGAAGAAAAAACAGCAGAAGCAGTCCGGTCAGGTGTACGTTCCTCCCCCCAAAGCTGCTCACCTTGTAGCCCTCGAAGAGCTTGCAATACTCAAGGAGAAAAAGTTGTGGCAGCAGGGGTTGATCAAGCAGTATTACTCTGAAGCTACAGAAATTATTCGTCGCTACATAGAGAACCGCTTTGGGTTGATGGCACTGGAGAAGACGACGGACGAGATACTCCTGGGGCTGAAGTCTCATCGCATCGCGGGTGATATCATTGCGGAAACCGAAACCATTCTTTGCCGCGCCGATCTCGTGAAGTTTGCAAAATATCAACCTGGGATTCCCGAGCACGAAGAAATGCTAACCATTGCATTGGATATTGTTGATAAAACGAAGGTGGTACAGATGACAGCGCCGGCGCAAACAGCACCAACACTACCTGTGGAAGCATAAGATGGAATTTGGAAACCCGGAATACTTGTATGGTCTTCTTGTGCTGCCGCTGCTTGCGGTCTGGTATACCCGACGCCACAATGCAGCAACAAGCGACGTTAGGTTCTCAACACTACGCCCGTTTGAGGGTGTAAGGCCGACGGTGAAGGAACGGTTGCGTCATATGCCTTTTGTTTTTCGAATGCTTGTGATTGCACTTCTCGTGGTAGGCTTTGCGCGACCTCGGACGACATCTCAAGGTGAAAATATCTATACCGAGGGAATCGATATAGTGCTGCTGCTTGATATCTCCGGCAGCATGCTTGCGGAGGATTTTCATCCCAATCGAATCGAAGCTGCGAAGGAAGTCGCTCAGCAGTTCATCGACGGGCGGCAGAACGACCGGATCGGTCTCGTTATCTTTGCCGGAGAGAGCTTTACGCAATGCCCAATGACGCTCGACTATCGTGTGCTCAAGAACCTCTTGCGGCAGGTCAAGCCTGGCGTTGTTGAGGATGGAACTGCGATCGGTATGGCGATCGCACAGGGTGTCAACAGATTGAAGGAGAGCAAGACAAAGAGCAAAGTGATGATCCTGTTAACCGACGGAGTCAACAATCGTGGTGAAATAGACCCGCTTACTGCCACACAAATTGCCCAGACGTTTGGTATTCGTATGTACACAGTTGGTGTTGGCACCATTGGTGAGGCGCCGTATCCCGTGCAGACCCCATTCGGTATTCGGTACCAGAATGTTCCCGTTGATGTTGATGAAAAGACGCTGCAGCAGATTGCTATTATGACGAAGGGGCAGTACTTCCGCGCAACGAACAACCGTTCACTGAAACAGATTTATGACGAAATCGATGAAATGGAAAAGACCCGGATCGAAGTGAAGGCATATCGTTCGTATACAGAGTTGTTTTATCAATGGGTGGGGTTGGGGCTTGTTGTGTTGCTTCTTGAGGTCGGGCTTAAGTTCACAGTCCTGAGGAAGCTTCCATGATTCGGTTTGCACACATGGAATATTTGTATCTGTTGGCGCTCGTCCCCCTTTTTATTCTTCTGTATTGGATCGTGGCCCGTTCGCGCAAGAAAGCATGGGCAAGATTTGGTGAAGAGAAAATTCTGGAAAAGCTGGCAGACTCCGCAAGCAGATCCAAGCGAATGGTAAAGTTTATGCTGTTCTTGTTGGCGTTTGCCTTTATAGTTGTGGGCCTTGCAAACCCGCAGATTGGGACTCGGCTTCAGGAAGTGAAGCAGGAGGGTGTTGATATCTTCATAGCACTTGATGTTTCACTCAGCATGAAGGCGGAAGACATCAAACCCAATCGACTCGAAAAAGCAAAATTTGAAATACGCAACCTCATCGATCGTCTCAGTGGAGACCGGTTGGGATTAATTGTTTTTGCGGGCGAAGCATACACACAGTTTCCTCTTACTACGGACTATGGCGCCGCAAACCTGTTTCTGGATGTTGTCGATGTGGACGTGGTACCGACGCCCGGTACCTCCATTGGCCTGGCAATAAAACGCGCGCTCGAATCATTTGATCCTAAGGAACCCGCAACGAAGGTTCTTGTTATTATCACCGATGGAGAAAATACGGAGGGAGATGCTTTTGAAGCTGCTGAAGAAGCAGGTAAAAAGGGAATCTTGATCTACACGGTTGGAATGGGTTCGCCATCGGGAACCCCCATCCCTATCTACAACGCCGGTGGTCAACAAGTGGATTTCAAGCGGGATAAATCCGGCAGTGTTGTCATGACCAAGCTTGATGAGGTTTCTTTGGAAAAGATTGCAGCTTTTGGCAATGGCAAGTATTTCCGTGGAACGAATGCCCAGGATGAGCTCAACGAAATCTACAGATCCATCAACGCACTTCAGAAGCGCGAATTCGGCGTGAAGCAATTTACCGATTACGAGGACAGGTTCCAGTATTTTGTTGCTGTCGCGCTTTCCCTCTTGTTGATTGAATTGTTAATCTCAGAAAAGAAAATTCGTTGGATAGCCAAATGGAATCCGTTGCGAAAGGAAGAGAAGGTAACTCTATGAAGAGGGTGAGTGTGCTTTGCTTTGTGTTATTAGTGTGCACAGGGGCTCCGTGTGACGCGCAATCAACGAGATCGTTGGTCAACGGTGGAAACGACCTCTATAAAGAACAGAAATTCAATGACGCGGAGGTCAATTATCGCAAAGCGCTGGAAAAGGAACAGGAACTCGTGCAGGGGCATTTCAATCTGGGCAACTCCTTGTATAAGCAGGGAAAGTTCGATGAATCAGTAAAGGAATATGAGACCGCAGTATTAAAGTCCGAGCAAAAGGAGACGAAGGCCCAGGCATACTATAATATGGGGAACTCGCAGCTCAAGGCACAGAAGTATCAGGATGCTGTGAAGTCATATGTCGAATCACTTAAGATCAATCCGAATGACCAGGAAGCAAAATACAATCTCTCGTACGCCCTCGCAAAAATGAAAGAGCAACAGCAGCAGCAACAAAACAAAAACGAAAAGAACCAGGATAAAGACAAAAAGGATCAGCAGAAACAAGGCCAGGACAAACAAAAGCAGGATCAGGAAAGGCAGAAGCAAGAGCAAGAGAAAAAAGATCAACAACGGCAGCAGAAACAGCAGAATGAGCAGGACAGTCAGGAGCAAAAGGAACAAAAAAGTGGCCAGCAGGAAAAGCAGATGTCAAAAGCCGATGCCAACCGGATACTTGAAGTGTTAAAGAATAATGAAAAGAATGTCCAAAAGAAGCTACGTGTCAGGCAGGGTGTCAGGGCAAAAACCGACAAGGATTGGTAGTATGGGGAGAAGAACGGTCTCAATTGTATTGTTGGTGTTCCTTGCTGCGATCTCGCTCAAGGCACAAGATGCAACGTTCGAAGCAAGTGTTGACAGAAACCCTGTGGGGATGGGTGAGCAATTTACTCTTTCGTTGACACTGGGCAACGGTGGAATGGGCGGAGGCAAGAATCTTCAACTACCGGACCTCAGCAAGTTTCATATCATGGCCGGCCCAAATCAATCGACGAGTATGCAAATAATCAACGGAGCGGTTTCTTCATCGTTGACCTACAGCTATGTGCTGCAGCCGAAAGAGATGGGGAAGTTGACGATTGGTGCGGCATCCATTGAAGCGGGAGGAAAGAAGTACACAACCGCTCCTCTCACGATAGAGGTTGTTAAAGGTTCTCCACGTCCCAAACAACAAGCCAATGTACCGGATGATCTTAATGTGCAAATTGGCGAGAATCTTTTCTTGAAGGCTGTCGTTGATAAATCGCATGTGATGCAGGGTGAACAGATCAATCTTACATTTAAGATCTACACGCGGGTTTCCATCGCAAACTACGCAGTCAACAAGAACCCGGCGCTCACCGGCTTTTGGGGCGAGGATACTGAAAATCCGAAGAACATTGCGCTTACCAATGAAACCATCAACGGCAAGCAATACCGCGTTGGGGTAATCAAGCGTATGGCGCTTTTTCCAACACAGTCTGGGACGCTTGAAATCAGTCCGATGGAGCTTCAAACGGTCGTGCAGGTACAGTCCCGCCGCTCAGCAGATCCGTTTGATTCATTCTTCAGCAACCCGTTCGGTCAGAATGTGAACTATATGGTGAAAAGTGAACCGTTAAAAATAAAAGTTGACCCGTTGCCGGCTGGTGCCCCGTCCGGTTTCAAAGGAGCGGTGGGCCGTTTTACCATGAATACAGTGGTCGACAAAAAGTCCACAAGGACCAATGAGCCGATTTCACTGAAAGTGAACATCGCGGGGACAGGGAACATCAAACTTCTTGAGTCACCAGAAGTGGATTTGCCAACTGACTTCGAACAATACACGCCGAAGGTTTCCGACAACATCAATCGTGAAGAAGGAAGAATCTCCGGCACGAAAACGTTTGAATATCTTCTCATTCCCAGGTATCCCGGTCGGAAAGTGATCAAGCCGGTTATGTTCTCCTATTTTGATGTTGCAAAGCGCGACTATGTTACCCTGCGATCATCTGAGATTGAGGTGACGGTGGAACAGGGGACCGCGCAAGCTACACCACTCATTGCCGGAGGAGCCCGCGAAGACATACAGCTTTTGAGCCAGGACATTCGTTTCATCAAGGTATCGAGCGGAACACTTTCAAGGAAAGGTGAATACGTCCATACCAGTGGCACGTTCATAGCGTTACTCCTGTTGCCACTTGGATGTCTTGCGGGCGCGTTTGTCTACGCTCGGCGCCGGCGATCGGTTATGATGGATGAAATCGGTTATCGAAATCGGAAAGCAATCAAACTTGCACAGAAGGGTTTGCGTGAAGCGGACGTATTGTTGAAGGGAGCCACTCCAGCAAATGATCAACAGTCGTCAAAGCAGAAGTTGCAGTTCTATGCGGAAATTTCCAGAGCACTGTGGAAGTATCTTTGTGATAAACTCAACATTTCACAGGCTGATCTTTCCATCGATGGTACGCTGGCGATGATTTCACAACGCTCTGCAAATACGGAACTGACAGCATCACTAAAATCGCTTCTTGAATCATGTGAGATGGCGCGTTTTGCGCCCACCAGCCTTGAGGTTGCAACAATGCGAAAGACGTATGAAGATGCGAAGAGGCTGATTGTTGAACTTGAGCAAACATTGAATACAAAATGAATCAGAACCTTATTATTGCTGCATTATTGTTGTACGGAAGTATGCTTGCATATTCACAAACTCCTGATCAGGCGTTCGACCACGCAAATCAATTGTACCAGCAGGGGAAGCTTGCCGATGCACGCGATGCATACGAGGTGATATTGAACAATGGTTATCAAAGCGGCGCACTTTACTATAATCTTGGTAATGTGTACTACAAATCCGGAAACATTGCAAAGGCAGTCCTCAATTATGAACGCGCACGTCAGCTAGTTCCGGACGACGATGATCTTTTGCACAATCTTCAGCTTGCGAATCTCATGATTACCGACAAGGTTGAACCAACGCCTCGACTTTTTATCCTGGACTATTGGGATGGAATCATGGATGCGTTTTCACTCAAGAGGATTACCTGGCTTGCATACTTTCTTTTTCTTGCTTTTGTTGGCTTTCACACCGCAGCAATTCTCTCGCGTAGTTATCAGGGCAGAAGGCTGAGTATCCTCTGTGGTGCTGTAAGCGGCCTGCTGTTTATTTCCGCAGGGTTTATTTTCGTCGGGAAAATGTCAACCTCCAATCGACACGATACTGCCATTGTTATGGCCAGCATAACGACCCTCAAAAATTCACCCGACTCCAAGAGCAGTGATGCGTTTGTTTTGCACAGCGGGGTGAAAGTCCAAATTACCGATAGCGTCAACGATTGGATCAAGATCCGACTTGCCGACGGCAAGGTTGGCTGGATGGAACGGACTGCGGCGGAAATCATCTAAGAACTTACAGCTCTCGCGCGGAACTTCCGCAAAAACTACTCTTCACGCGCCTAAGAAGTATTCGCCTTCTTCTCAGCCTCATTCTTGTTGACTGTCTGAAGCAAAGGAAGTATATTTAAGTACGATCAACAATTTATGGAACCCTGATGGCAACAGAAGACGGTATTGTGAACCCCCCGGAGATCAAGACCTCTGATCTTGGATTGGACGATTTCGGAATCACGGTTCACAAAAACACGCTCAACCGATGGTACCAGATCATGCATCTCGGCCGCTTGTTGGACCAAAGGGCCGCGAATTATGTGAAGCAGGGCAAAGGCTGGTCATATCATTCTTCATTTGTTGGGCATGACAGTATCCAGTTGATACTGGGCCTGTCTTTTAGACAAAAGAAGGATTTTCTTTTTCCCTACTATCGCGACCTACTAACAGGGCTTGCAGCCGGCCTCACGGTCGAAGAGATTATCATGAACGGGCTTTCCAAAGCAGGGGACGTTGCTTCCGGCGGTCGACATATGAGTAATCACGTCGCGAAACCTGCAATCCGCATTCAGAATGTTTCCTCGGCGACCGGTAACCATGCTTTGCACGCTGTTGGTGTAGCAAGAGCAATTAGAAGATATGACGGAGACGAGATTGCTTTCGCGAGCTTCGGCGATTCTGCGGCCTCGGAAGGGTACGTGTTCGAGGCAATGGCGGGGGCTGCGCGCGAAAAACTTCCGGTCGTGTTTGTCATCCAGAATAATAAGTACGGTATTTCCGTGCCCATCGCTGAAGGATCAGTCAATCCGTGTGTAGCAGATAATTTTTCCGGCTTGATACGCTTGAAAATAGTCAAATGCGATGGCACGAATGTATTTGACGCATGGCGCGGTATGCAAGCGGCGTTGGATTATGTGCGACTTGGTGAAGGACCGGCACTGCTCCATGCAGATTGTGTGCGGATCAACTCGCATAGTAACTCGGATCGCCAGGATCTGTACAGGTCCAAGGATGAGATTGAATTTGCGCAGACGCATGACCCCCTTCGACGCTTTCGCAGCTACCTTCTGAAGGAAGAAGTGTTTTCTGAAGCCGAACTGAAGGAAATTGAGGAAAACAATGAGCGGGATCTTGAAAAAACGGCCACCAGAGTTGAAGCCATGGCCGACCCCGACTCCCGCACAGCCACGCTTTTTGTTATTCCCGACGAGATAGTGCCCGCGGACGTAACAACAGAACTTCCTGTGCATCCTGAGGTGGAGCGTCAGGTATCGCTTCGAGAGGCAATTAACGAGACCTTGAAGGAAGAATTCAGGAAAAACCCCCACACATTTTTGTGGGGGCAGGACGTTGCATCAAAAGAGAAGGGTGGGGTTTTCAACGTCACCAAGGGAATGCAACAAGAGTTTGGACCGGCGCGAGTCTTCAACGCTCCAATCGCAGAGGATTTCATCGTAGGAACTGCAAACGGTTTCAGCCGGTACCGGAAGGATATTTGCGTCGTTATTGAAGGTGCGCAATTTGCCGATTACTTCTGGCCCGCGATGGAACAGCTCATTGAGTGTTCACACGACTACTATCGGACAAACGGGCAGTTTGCACCGAACATCGTCATCAGACTTGCTTCCGGCGGCTATATCGGCGGCGGACTGTACCATTCACAGAATCTCGAAGCGGTGTTTACATCGTTGCCTGGTTTGCGTGTTGTGACGCCCGCGTTTGCAGATGATGCAGTCGGTATGCTTCGTGCGGCGATGCGGAACCGCGGCGTAACATTGTACCTTGAGCCGAAATTTCTTTACAATCAATTCTTCGTGAAGGCGCCTTACCCAGGCAGTAATTTCTATGTTCCATTTGGCCGTGCTCGCGTCCGCTGTGAAGGCAATGATTTGACCATCGTCTCTTACGGAACTACGGTCCATTGGTCTCTGCGTGCTGCGCACAAGCTTGCTGAGGAAGGGGTGAGCGTTGAAGTAATCGATCTGCGTTCACTTGCCCCATGGGACAAAGAAACCGTGATGACAAGCGTTAAGAAGACCGGCCGAGTGTTGATCGTGCACGAGGACAAAATCACAGGTGGGTTTGGGGGCGAAGTTGCCAGTTACATTGCCGAGCGCGGGTTCAAATATCTTGATGCACCCGTTCAGCGGCTTGGATCCAAGGATGCCCCAGTGCCATTCTCACGTATCCTTGAGCAGGCAGTTCTTGTTCAGGAACGGGACGTATACGAAGCAGCAAAGCAGCTCGCAATGTTCTGATATGCACACGTTGCAGATATGGCAGAGCCTCCATTGTTCTTCGGAGGCTCTGGTGTTTTCTGGGTGTGTCTGCTTGGCTTATTTCAGCGCAGCTTCTATTGCTGACGTAAGCTCTTGTGATAGAGGCTTTACTTTCGACAGATACTTTCCGATGATGTTGCCGTTCCTGTCAACGAGATACTTCTGGAAGTTCCACTTTACATCACCGGAAAACTTTGGATCTGTTTCAGGAGATGTGATGAATTTGTAGAGGGGGTGTTGATCATCTCCCTTTACGGAGATTTTAGAGAACATGTCAAATGTAACATGGTATTCCCTTTGACAAAACGTCTTGATTTCTGCATCCGTACCGGGCTCCTGTTCTCCGAAGTTGTTAGCCGGAAATCC
>JBGPGQ010000006.1:0-25700 GCA_041483995.1 Bacteroidota bacterium | reverse complement strand
GGGATAAATATCAACGTCACGCTTATTTTTTCCCTGGAACGATACAAAGAAGTGGCAAATGCCCACATCCGGGGGCTTGAGCGAAGGATCAAGAGTGGGAAGCCAATCGACAATATCGCCTCTGTTGCGAGCGTATTCGTCAGCCGCATTGATACCCTGGTTGATGAATTGCTCAACAAGAAGATTGCTGCTACAACGAACAAGGCCGAAGCCGAAAAACTGCGCGGTCTGCTTGGCAAAGCTGCTGTTGCCAACACAAAATTGGTGTATCAGGCATTCAAACAAATATACGGCGCGCCGCGATTTCTCGATCTTAAGAATAATGGTGCGACGGTACAAAGACCGCTTTGGGGAAGCACGGGGACCAAGAACCCTTCCTACAGCGACTTGCTGTACGTCGATACGGTCATTGCTCCCAACACGGTGAACACAGTTCCGCCGGCAACATATAATGCGATCCTCGACCATTTACATCCTGCTGTAACAATCGAACAAGATCTCGTCAGTGCACAGTCGGTGTTGCGGGAGTTGACGACTGCGGGTATTGACATGAACTGGGTTATGAAAAAGCTTGAAGATGATGGCGTCGCAGCGTTTGAAAAATCGTTCGATGGTCTTTATAGCAACCTCGAACGGAAAAAGGGCGATGTTGTTTCTGTGCTGACCGCGTGAGCAGATCTTGATGACGGATGTCAGTACCTCTTGAACCATCCTGAAAGGAATATCTAGTGCACATCGGTTTCGTCGGCCTTGGGAAAATGGGCGGCAACATGGTCGAGCGCCTTCTTCGCGAGAAGCATCAGATTGTTATTTACAGCCGCACTCAGGATAAAGTTCAAAAATATGCTGCCATGGGGGCGATCGGCTCGACATCGTTAAAGGAACTGGTCGGCAAACTTCCTGTTCGTAAAGTTGTGTGGTTGATGGTTCCATCCGGAAGTCCGGTTGATCAGAATATTACCGACCTTATACCGCTGCTTGCCAAAGGAGATATTATCATTGATGGGGGGAATTCCTATTACAAGGATACTGTGCGGCGTAACGGTGAACTGGCAGCAAAGGGAATTCATTATATCGACTGTGGCACAAGTGGGGGCATTTGGGGATTAGCGATTGGCTACTGTTTGATGATTGGTGGTGAACAAGAACCGGTGCAGACACTTGACCCGATCTTCAAAACGCTTGCACCGCCTGATGGCTACTTGCATTGCGGCGCCAATGGCTCCGGTCATCTCGTGAAGATGATTCACAACGGCATAGAGTACGGTATGATGCAGGCGTATGCCGAAGGCTTTGATATACTCCGCGCTTCTCCTTACGGACTCGATCTCCCAAAAATATCCCACCTATGGAATCAAGGCAGCGTTGTCCGTTCGTGGCTGTTGGAGCTGGCTGAGGATGCGCTCAAGAAGGATCCGAACCTCGAGAAGTTGGAGCCGTTCGTTGCCGATAGTGGCGAAGGCCGGTGGACTGTTTTTGAATCGATCGAGCGTGACATTCCTGCGCCTGTGCTGACGCTTGCGTTACAGATGCGGTTCGCGTCCAGAGACAAAAATTCATTTGCACACCGTATGCTTGCAGCGCTACGAAATGAATTCGGCGGCCATGCGGTGAAGACGAAGAAATGATAGTGTTGGGCCTGACATCTTGCAGTGTGTCCGATTTTCCAATCTCCAAACTCGTTGTGTATGCCTTCGGTTCTTGATAGTAACCCTCTCTCAGAATCCACGCGTATGGAGCGTATTCCCGATTCGTGCGTTATGGTAATCTTTGGCGCTTCAGGCGATCTCACCAAGCGAAAACTTATCCCTGCCATTTTCGAGCTTGCACGCCAGGGATTGTTGCCTGCAGGCTTTACGATTGTCGGTGTCGGCAGAACAGCGATGGACGATGATTCGTTTCGCACGTATATGTGCGATGCAATGAGGGAATTCGGCGATCTTCAGGTCTCTGAATCCACACTGTGGGATGCTTTTGCGAAAGGACTCTACTACCTTGCAGTCGATTCCAGCATTGCCCATGAGTTCGAACGTTTGAGGGAAGAGCTGCACAAGCTCGACGATGGCAGGAAAGCCGGCGGCAACTTTCTTTTCTATCTTGCTACTCCTCCTAATATGTATTCTCCGATTGTGAAGCACCTTGGCTCCTCGCATTTGAATAAACCCCGAACGTCGAGCGGTTGGGTCCGAATCATTATCGAGAAACCATTTGGAATTGATCTCGCGTCGGCGAGAAAGCTGAATGTCGAAGTCCTGGAAGTATTCAGTGAAGAGCAGGTGTATCGTATCGATCATTACCTTGGCAAGGAGACGGTGCAAAACTTGTTGGTGTTCCGGTTTGCCAATGGGATTTTTGAGCCGATCTGGAACAGGAATTACATCGACCATATCCAGATCACGGCCGCAGAAACTGTCGGCGTGGAAAACCGCGCCTCCTATTACGAAGAGGCTGGAACGATGCGCGATATGATCCAGAACCATATGCTGCAACTGCTTGCGCTCACAGCAATGGAGCCGCCTGTGTTGTTCGATGCGCAACAGGTACGCGATGAAAAGCAAAAGGTGTTTCAGGCGATCAGGCATATAGCCTCTGAGGAAGTTCATCGATATTCAGTACGTGGACAATATGCTTCCGGCACTGTCAACGGCAAGGCTGTTCCTGGCTATAAGACGGAGAAGGGCGTATCACCGACAAGCGTTACGGAAACGTATGTTGCGTTGAAGTTTACCGTTGAAAACTGGCGTTGGGCGGGCATACCGTTCTATGTTCGTTCCGGCAAACGCCTTCCGAAGCGCGTTACTGAGATTGCAGTTCAATTCAAGAAAACACCCCACCATCTTTTTAGAACGTTGTCTGCAGATCATCAAGATCACAACAATATCGTCATCCGTGTTCAGCCGGACGAAGGAATCTCACTGAAGTTCAGTTCGAAGGTTCCCGGCTCTGCCATGCGCATGCGACCGGTAACCATGGACTTCCGATACGGTTCTTCATTTGGTGGTCGTCTTGCCGATGCATACACACGGTTAATACTTGATTGCATGCTCGGTGATGCTACACTCTATGCCCGTGGTGATAGTGTTGATGTTGCGTGGTCTCTCATCACGCCCATCCATGAAGGATGGAAATCCAACCCCCAGTCGCGCGTCTATGAATACCCGGCAGGATCCTGGGGCCCGAAGGAAGCGGATGAGATGTTACAGAAAGACGGTCAAAGGTGGAGACTCCCATGATGTTTGCAAAAAAATATGTTGCCTTCTTCGCTGCTGCGGTAATCGTTGTTTCTTTCTTCTGGCAGATGTTTATGGGTTTCTGTCCCGTACCTTGATATTCTCGTCCACTGCGATCTCTCTGATTCTTCAAACACATCATTCCCACAATAATATGCAACCATACAACCAATGAAAAAGCTCGGGATAGATGTTGGCGGTTCAGGAATGAAAGGTGCTGTGGTCGACGTGGAGTCGGGGCAACTTGTCACGCAACGATACCGGATCGATACACCCGATCCTGCAACCCCGAAAGCAATGGCAAAGGTTTTTGCCAGCATTGTACAGCACTTTGAGTGGCAGGGTCCAATTGGCTGTGGAATGCCGGGACCAATTAAACATGGTGAGCTATTGATGGCAAACAATATTGATAAAGCATGGATTGGGCTGAAGGCCGACAAGTTATACGCAGACGCATCTGGTTGCCCCGTTACAGTAATCAACGATGCAGATGCCGCCGGGCTTGCGGAAGCAAGGTTCGGTGCGGCTAAAGACTTTCGGGGCGTCGTTCTTTTGATAACGCTCGGGACGGGAATCGGGTCAGCACTGTTTGTGGACGGCGCACTTGTGCCGAATACGGAACTGGGACAGATAGAAGTGAGGGGCAAAATTGCTGAGCGACGTGCCTCGTACAGTGTGTTCGTAAAGAAGAAACTGACATGGAAACAGTGGTCGAAGCGGGTTGAAGAGTATGTTCAGGCGGTAGAGAAAATCCTCTATCCTGACCTGATCATCATTGGTGGTGGCGCAAGCAAGAAGGCCGATAAATTTCTGCCACTCATATCAGCGCGGGCAAAAATAGTCCCTGCCCAGATGCAAAACGAAGCAGGGATCGTTGGTGCAGCGCTCTGCGCGCAATGATCCCTGAATGACCTACACGAAAATGATGGAACGATGACAGAAGAGCCCAACGATCAACATACGGTATATTATGACGGAAGCTGTCCGATGTGTTCCTCACTCATTACGAGGATTGAAGGATCGGAACGGGGGACGCAATTTAAGTGTGTTGATATTACCACTGAAAAACTGCCGGATACACTTTCGCAGCAAGCCGTTGAAAAGGAAATTCATGTTGCTGATGAGACCGGAAGGATTTTCAGGAATTCAGACGCAATCATGAAGATCATGGAAGCATATCCGCGCATGAAATGGATTGCGAGAATTGGATTGATGCCGGGAGTACGACAGATCCTGCCGATTGGATACTCAGTCGTTGCTGCGTACCGCCACCTCATTTTTGGTCCCAACGCCCGGATCTTCTGGCTTAAGATAACGCTTGGCCTGGCAATGGTAGCGGGATTACTTCTTTCTCCAAACCTCTGGTTGTCGAATCGAATGTATCCACTGACGCCGGTCTGGAATGGACTACCGATTGTGCCACAACCTCTTGACGTCGGCTTGTATCTTCTGATGTTGCTTTTGTTACTCATCGTCATCATTCACAAGAACCCGCGACCGTTCATCGTTGCCTTCATTGTTGTCGGTGCAAGTTTAGCGCTGTTGGATCAATCCCGGTTGCAGCCATGGTTTTACCAGTACATATGTATGATGATTGTCGTGTCTTTTCATGGTTGGCGAAATCCTGAAGGGAAGCGGTTGGATTCAATCATGCAGACTTGCCGCTTCATAATAGCGAGCATTTATTTTTGGAGCGGAATGCAAAAGTTGAACCTGACGTTTCTCAACGATTCCTTCCCATGGTTCATTGAGCCCATCGCGAACTTGCTACCCGAAGACTCGCGGCTTTTTGCCTCGGCTTTTGCCATCATTGTCCCTCTGCTCGAAATGAGAATCGGCATAGGATTGCTCACGAGGTCATTTAGAAAATCGTCCATCGTGTATGCAATTCTCGCACACTGTTTTATTCTTGTTTGTGTTGGTCCGTTCGGGCGGAATTGGAATTCCGTTATCTGGCCATGGAATATCGCGATGATCTTTTTTGTTCTTATTCTTTTTGCCCGAGTGAATGAAGTGCCGTTCAAATCCTTTTTCCCGCCAAAGAAATTCATTCTGTATCCCATGGCGTTTGTTCTGTTCGGAATCATGCCTCTATTCAGCTTCTTCAACCTATGGGATTCGTATCTTTCGTCGAGTTTATATTCGGAGAATACGAGTGTGGCCAGTATTACTCTAAGCGAGGAAGTGAGAAACCAGTTGCCCTCGGGAATTCAGGCGTACGTTACCGAAGAATCAGGGAACAGGTTCATCGTGGACATCGGGCGCTGGTCCTACGGGGAACTCAATGTCCCCGCGTATCCGGAAAGCAGAATCTATAGGAACATTGCCAGTACATTCTGCCGGTTTGCAAAAAAACCTTCGGATGTGCGCTTGATGTTTGCAGAACGTCCCAAGCCGCTAAGTGAGGCCCGGAAGGTCGTGAGGCTCGACTGCTCGAAGCTACACCAATGAAACCGATGCCACTCTAAACAATTATATGGGCAAAACCAGTACGGATGAGATGCCACCTGTGGTTCCATCGAGTTCTTCCATCTTCAATTCTATTGTGCTTGATTCTCTCCTCTGAAGCACCTATTTTTCAGTAACCTGTTTTTTCCCATTCTTGGCTTTTCGCAGACATTAGTACACTGCACCGATCTGATTTTCAATAATGATGACGGAGAAGTAGATGAAGAATACAACACATATAGTATCGTTGATTCTGGCAACGATTCTTTTTGCCAATATCAGCTTGGCACAGGCTGTAACGCAGCCCTTGTGGAGCGAGGTTTCGGAATCCGCTATAGTGCAGGTGGGACTGCCGTTTCAATTTGCCCCGAACCATCGAACGTATTTACTTTCATTTGACGACATGAAAAATCTTTTGCAGTCTGCGCCAATGGAGCGTACGCTGGCTGCAAAGACTTCACCTCTTTCCTTAAACATTCCCACGCCCGACGGCACGTTTCAACGTTTTGCAATTGTAGAAGTACAGATTATGGAGCCCGGACTCGCAGCACAGTATCCGGAGATTCACACGTATGCGGGACAGGGCATTGATGACCCGACCGCGACCATCCGGCTTGACGTTACCATGGCGGGTTTCCATGCAATGGTCCGCTCAAGCGATGACGATTACTTTATCGATCCACATAACCGTGGAGACCCGCAACATTATGTTCTACACGCAAAGAAAAATGCCGATCGCTCGCTTCTTCGCAACTGGTCCTGCACCCTTGAGGCCGATCCACAAATTGTTGAAGAACTCAGGCAACTTGTTGCAGCAGGAATTTTAACTCCAACCGGACCTACGTTGCGTACCTACAGACTTGCATGCGCCGCGGATGGAGAATACACGGCATTTTTTGGAGGGACAGTTGCTGCTGGCCATTCGGCAATCGTTACGGCGGTCAATCGTGTTGATGGTGTGTATGAAACAGAATTTGCAATACGGATGGTGTTGGTTGCAAACAACGATACCCTGATTTTCACCAACTCCACCACAGATCCTTACACAAACAACAATGGCTCTACGATGCTTACGCAAAACCAGACAACCATTGATGCGCGTATCGGAAGTGCAAACTACGATATCGGCCATGTGTTCAGTACCGGCGGTGGCGGGATTGCTGGACTTGGTGTTGTATGTAGAGCCGGCCAGAAGGCACATGGCGTAACTGGATTGACAAGCCCGACGGGGGATGATTTCTATATTGATTACGTTGCTCATGAAATGGGGCACGAATTTGGAGCAAATCATCCATTCAACTCAATAACGTCCAATTGCGGCGGCGGCAATCGCAACGCTTCAACTGCATATGAGCCAGGCAGCGGCACCACAATCATGGCGTACGCCGGCATCTGCGGTGCAGACGATATACAACCACACAGTGACGCATATTTCCACACGATCAGTTTCGATGAAATTGTTGCTTACACCAATACCGGACTCGGCAATGGCTGCCCCGTTCAGTCCGCCACAGGGAACTCCGCCCCAACTTCTATTAGTGTGCCAACTGGAGGGTTTACCATTCCGATCTCTACTCCCTTTGCGCTCACAGGTTCAGCGACCGATCCCAATGGCGATCCGCTCACTTATTGCTGGGAAGAATTTGACCTCGGACCTTCAGGAAGTCCCAATAGTCCTTCAGGTAACGCGCCGATCTTTCGTAGCTTCAACCCTGGAAGCAGTCCGTCACGAACATTTCCACAGCAGTCAGACTTGTTGAACAATACTCAGACTATTGGGGAGATTCTTCCAACGTATACACGTTCGCTTGCATTTCGATTGACCGCGCGGGATAACCGCAGTGGTGGGGGCGGAGTCGATCATTCTTCGCTTCTTACGTTCAATGTCAATGCCGGCGCAGGCCCGTTCCTTGTTACTTCTCCAAATACTGCAGTGAGCTGGGGTGGGAACAGTACACAGACAGTGACGTGGAATGTTGCCAATACCAGCTCATCTCCTGTAAGCTGCGCCAATGTGAACATACTCCTTTCGACTGATGGAGGAGTGACTTTCCCGACTGTTCTTGCAGCCAGCACACCCAACGATGGCTCTCAGGCAGTTACCATCCCGAACACCGCCACAACCACCGCACGGATAAAGGTTGAGGCGGTCGGCAATATATTCTTTGACCTTTCCAATGTGAATTTCACCATAACGGCGTCTACTCTTGCAGCCCCTACACCGGTGTTCCCCTCTGATAATGCAACGCAGCAACCTGTGTCATTAACGATTCGATGGAATACTGTGGCAACGGCTACTTCGTACAGACTTCAGGTCGGAACCGATTCCACGTTTGCGGGCGGACTGGTCGTGAATGATTCCACGCTCACGGATACCTCGCGCGCTGTGAGTGGACTGAATACAAACACCAAATATTTCTGGCGCGTCAATGCAAAGAACGGATCGGGAACGAGCGCGTATTCCTCATTGAGAAGATTTACGACAATAACCCCGCCTGCTGCGGTCATCCTTGTCTCGCCATCGGATAATGCAATACAGCAGCCGGTTTCGCTGACACTTAAATGGAATACGGCATCGACGGCGATTTCGTACCGACTTCAGGTCGGAACCGACTCCACGTTTGCAGGAGGAATGGTCGTGAACGATTCCACGCTCACGGATACTTCGCGCGTTGTGAGTGGACTGAACACAAACACGAAGTACTTCTGGCGCGTCAATGCGAAGAACGCCGCCGGTTACGGAGCTGCATCCTCACTGCGAAGGTTTACGACAATTACTCCACCTGCTGCAGTCATTCTCGTCTCGCCCTCTGACAATGCAACCCAGCAGCCGGTTTCGCTGACGCTTAAATGGAATACCGCATCGACGGCGACTTCGTACCGACTTCAGGTCGGGACTGATTCGACGTTTGCAGGAGGGTTGGTTGCGAACGATTCCACGCTGACGGATACATCAAGTGTTGTCAGTGGATTGAATACAAACACCAAGTACTTCTGGCGCGTCAATGCAAAGAATGCCGCGGGCTATGGAGCGGCGTCCTCGCTCCGAAGGTTTACAACGATTGCTCCTCCTGCCGTTGTTACCCTTGTTTTCCCGGCAGACAATGCAACCGGGCAGCCCATTTCTCTGACTCTCCGATGGAATACAGTATCGGTTGCAACTTCCTACAGGCTTGAGGTTTCAACTGACTCCACGTTTGCCGGTGGAGTGGTTGTAGATGATTCTACGCTTACGGATACATCGCGCGTTGTGAGTGGACTGAATACAAACACCAAATACTTCTGGCGCGCAACTGCGAGGAATGCTGCCGGCTCAGGACCAACATCATCACTGAGGAGGTTTACAACAATAGCTCCCCCTGCCGCGGTTGTTCTTGTTTCCCCGGCCGACAATGCAACAGGGCAACTACTCTCTCTGACACTTCGATGGCGGACGGTATCCGGAGCAACTGCCTACGCCCTTCAACTCTCGCCGGACTCCACATTTGTTGGTGGGTTGATTGTGAACGACCCGACGATCACAGACACTTCATATCTTGTGAGCGGACTTGCTACAAACACGCAGTATTCCTGGCGCGTAAGAGGTTCGAACATTGCCGGTAATGGCGTATGGTCGTTGGTGTGGAAGTTTACGACTACATTTCCTCCCACTGCTGTGGTGCTGATCTCGCCGGCGGATAATGCTCAGATACCGGTCGATAGTGTCGTAATGATTTGGAGGAAAGCGGAGCCATCAGCAACGACCTACTGGTTCGAAAGGTCAAGCGATTCAACGTTCACAAGTGCAATAATAGATTCAACCATTACCGATACGACATTCGTTGTGCGATCACTCGCTGACTTGACCTCGTATTGGTGGAGAGTGAAAGCAAAGAACATTGTCGGATGGGGTGCATTTAGTGCCGCAAGGAAATTCGGAACCGCATTCCAAATAACGGTCTGCGTTTCACTGCAAGCTTCATGGAATCTTATCTCGCTACCGGTGAGAGTGGCAGATGACAGCTCGACCCACGTATTCCCGCAATGTCCTGGATGTGCGTTTAGCTTTACGGGGGCTTTAGGTTACCAGCAGGATTGCAGGCTGCAGAACGGTGTGGGCTACTGGCTCAAGTGCAGTTCTGGTACTCCATGTTTGACCGGCTCCCCCGTGTTGTTGGATTCCATCCCTGTGGTTGCCGGGTGGAACCTCGTCGGGTCCATTTCTGTACCCGTTGATGTTTCAACTATTGTAACCGTGCCTCAAGGCATCATCGGGTCAGAATTTTACACTTTTGACAATGGATACAATGAGGCTCCAGTGCTCCAACCAGGGGTCGGTTATTGGGTGAAGACCAGTCAAGCGGGGGTGATTGTTCTGGATGGAACAGGAGCCGCCCCTCCTGTGGCGCGTTCACATCCGCGTTCCCGCTCACGTTAATCCAAAATACGTCCTTCGTACTTTCCGGGCCCGGCATATTCAGCCGGGCCTTTCTTTTTCTTCAAGTCGGTTGCTCATAATCCTCTCTATATTGAGAATTGCCTTTTCATTTCTGTAACAGACTGACCAAGTCTTTGCAGGATCTCTGAAAACGCTCCCCCCTAGGCCGAAAAAATCATCAATTAGGCCAGATTTTGAAGGAAAGGGAAAGCCCGAGGTGCGGGTAGGCTATGGCATATCCTTTGTTCCCATCCAATCAGCCCAACTCCATCCTTTATCCTTATCGACCGGACTATGATGACTAATTTCTCTTCGACTCGCTTCGCCATGGGAGGGATCCTCGTCTTGCTCCCGGTAGCCCTTCTTGTCGGATGTAAAGAAGACACACCATCAACACCTCCGACAACCGACTACAGCAACATTACCACGATAACATATTCCCAACATGTACAGCCGTTGTTGGCAAGCCGTTGCGCAACATCCGGGTGCCATGATCGCTCCACGCGGGCGGCGGGCTTGGCGCTCACATCCTGGAACGAAGTGATGATTGGCTCCCGCTTCGGAGAGGTTTTGGTCCCCCAACGAGCTGACCGCAGTTTGCTGACAACATTGTTTGATGGCACGCAACTACGCAAGCAACATCCATCCGGAGGAACACTCTCGGCCGAAGAAGTGACCTTCCTCGGGCGTTGGATCAACGAGGGTGCAAAGAACGATGATGGCAGTATGCTCGCAACATCCCCTGACAGGCGATTGTATGTCCCCAATCAGGCGGAGGATGATGTTGCAATCGTCGATCTCGATCGGCTTGTGGTAACCAGGTACGTGAGTGTTGGGAATTCTCCGGCAAACGACTCGCCCCATTTCATTGTTGCAAATCGAAATTTCTGGTACGTCTCACTCATCGGAACAGCGCAGGTGTGGAAGTTCGATGCCCTCACTGACACACTGGTGAGCAGAGGCACGGTCGCTGGTTCGCCGGCCCTTCTCGCACTCACTCCTGATGGCAGCAAGCTGTACGTCTCTCAATTTATGACGTCAACGACTAATAGAGTTATCGTCCTGAATACTGCGACGATGAGCACCATAAAGTCCATTCCTGTCTGGACCATGCCGCACGGCATACGGATGAACCGTGCCGGGACAAGGCTCTTCGTTGGCAATATGATGTCGGATAACATCTCTGTTATTGATGTGGCAACAGACAGCGTGGTGGCAACCATATCGGTCGCCGCAGATGCGATTCCATTCGGCCCCCCAAAGTACATGCCGATGGAAATAGCGATCTCGCCCAACGACAGTCTGATGATGGTGACATGCTCGGAGTGGGACGAAGTGCGTATGTTCAGTACTATTACCAACGCGTTGGTGGATTCCTTCCATGTCGGCAACCAACCATGGCATCTCCAGTTCACTCCCGATGGGGAGTTTTGCTATGTCGCCAACAGGCTTGGCAATACTGTGTCCGTAATCCATGTTCCAATGCGTCATGTAATGTCGACGATTTCCGATCCCGTAACATTCGCGTATCCTCACGGCTGCGACATCTCTCCTGATGGCCGGAATGTCTTCATATCAAATGAAAATGTGAGTCATGTATTTGTGCCTCGATACAATACGAGTTTCGTGGGCAACGTCACGGTGATTGATCATGTAACTGGTCTGATAGCAAAGGTACTGGAAGTCGGGGCAATGCCGACAGGGCTTTCAGTCGCGCGTTAGCAGAAACTCAGAGAAAGGGAAACATGCGCACACTTACAGATATTGTTTGGTTGTTGATTATGATTGGACTCGCAAGTTGTTCACGGGACGAAGCTACTTCTCCGCCTGCTCAGGGGCCCCGCTTTTCTCTAACAGACTTTACTACATCCCAAACCTGTTCGACCTGTCATCCGCAGTACTATGAAGAATGGAAGGGCTCGATGCACAGGTACGCGGCAAACGATCCCATCTGGATGTTGGCGAACAATGCATTGCAAGGAAGTACACAGGGCAGGCTTCAGTCGTGGTGCTGGCAGTGCCACGCTCCCATTGGATTTCTTACCGAAAATACAAAGCCATCGTTTCAGTTCACGGACATGCAGGCCATAGTGAGTGAAGGGGTAAATTGCAATGCCTGTCACTTCTTGCGTCAACCTCACTCAACCACCAACCAACACATTCAATACAATATCCAGCCGGGAAGGAACCAATACGGTACCATAGGAGATCCGATTGGAGCGAGCGTGCATGAAAACGTCTATGATGCATCATACGGTCGCTCAGAGGTTTGCCGCGAATGCCATGATCTTATTGTCAACAACGTTCCTGTGGAAGTGACGTTTAGTGAATGGCAGAACAGCGCTTGGGGTGCTATGTCGGTCGAGTGCCAAAAGTGTCATATGGCAACGTACACGGGTCAGGCTGCGGTAGGGGGACCCGTGCGAACCAATCTGCACCGACATGATTTTGTCGGTGTGGATGTTGCGATGACAGACTTTCCGAACAAGGTTGTGCAGAGGGCCGCAGTCGATTCTCTGCTGAAAAACTCCGCAACAGTGACCGTGCTTGCACCGTCGTCGTCCAACATTCAGGATACAATTCGCGTTGACGTTCAGATATACAACGACAGGACAGGGCACAACCTTCCCACGTCGGTCTTTTTCTTCAGGCAGATGTGGCTTGAGGTAACCGCGTGGGATGCTCTTGGAACAGCCTACCAGTCAGGCCACCGTGACGCAAACGGGGATCTTATGGACAGCCATAGCGCATTGCAACCGAATGCGGATCATGACCTTGCCCTGTTTGGAGGAATTCTGTACAAGAACGGAACCGAAAGCAATGTTTTTGAACTTGACTCGTTGGTTAACAACTCCATTCCACCGTTTGCGACTCGCACGGCCACATACCGGTTCTCAGTTCCGCGTGCAGGTCAATGGAATCTGAAAGTGCGGTTGCTATTCCGCCCGTTCGGGCCGTACCTCTTTCGCGGGGTCGGTGCAGACCAATACCTCACCGAGATACCCACGTTTGAAATGGTCTCGCAGCAGACGATCATCAATGTTCAGTAGACGTCCTCCATGCTGACTGTTGAGCTGTTCCGTGCTCGTCTCAGGAGTTTCAGCGGACATCGCCCAGAAACTCCAACCCTTCACATAATGTCTGATACATTCCCCTATCCCGTCATTCCAGTCCACTCCCCGGAAGTTGATCCGCTTCTTTTAGTTTAGAAAAGAAGTTTGTATCTTCATGTGCCATGCCCACAACTTCCCCTGAAAGCGAGTTGCAATTCTATTATTTTGGGCTGTACGCTGTCCTCAAGCGCTACCGTACATCATCCATTCTCGGCTGGCTTGTGGTCCTGCTTGGTGGTATCAGCATACCGTTGGGGTGGAGTGTTGGCAGGGCGCATGGAATTCTCGATCTTGCCCTTTCGGCCTGCACGATTGTTGCCGGACTGGCCCTTGTTTCCCACACAATTGCATCGCTTGAGTCGTACGTCAGGATTCCCTTCCCGACGTCACCTCAGGAAGCTGAAGTGAATGATCGATCTCTGTTCATTGATGAGATCGTGCTCATCATGAAAGATATAGAAGAAGGAGGATGGCAGGAAGCGTATGCTGCCATACAAAAGATGGAAGAGCTGCAATCAAAATACAGCCTGCCTCCGCTGTAGAAATCGAGAATACAAAACAGGAGAAATTTATGGGTGACCGCGTACAAGAGTTCAATGACTTCCGCAGCAAGATGAACAAACGCATTCTTGAGGTCGACAACCGGGCCATTAAACGTTTCTTCGGTGTCGATACACTGACGTATGAACCGGGAGCGTTGGATGCAAGAACCAAGGAAATGCTTGGTCTTGTTGCTTCGATGGTACTGCGCTGCGATGATTGCATCTCGTATCATATCGAGCAGTGTAAGGAAGAGGGGGTAACTGACGAAGAAATGTTCGATATCTTCAGCGTCGCACTTGTGGTAGGAGGCTCTATCGTGATTCCTCATCTTCGGCGCGGCGTTGCTTTCCTGGATGAACTCAATGCCCTGAAACCAAAATGACAGGCGACCACATCCCCGTTCGCAAGCTGCTTTGGGTGATTCTCTTTGGTATAGGGTTCGGCTTTATCGAAGCCGGTGTCGTAGTGTATTTGCGGGCGCTGTACTATCCCGAAGGATTTTCGTTTCCATTGAAAGTGATCAGCGGGCAACACCTTGCCGTTGAATTGGCACGCGAAGCCTCAACGATTCTTGTGTTGATTGCCGTAGGGGTCATTGCAGGCACAAGAAGCTGGCTGCGCTTCGGATTTTTCCTGGTGGCGTTCGGGATCTGGGACATCTTCTACTATGTCTGGCTGAAACTCATTCTGAACTGGCCGGCCGCGCTCACCGATTGGGATATCCTGTTCTTGATTCCCGTTCCCTGGACGGGCCCGGTAATTGCTCCTTTCCTCATCTCGTTCCTTATGTGTGTTTGCGGAATTGCCATTATCGTGCGTGTGTCGCGAGGATTGCATTTTCATCCGACGGTTCTGTCATGGGCCGTATCGCTCGGTGCAACGGCCATCGCATTGTACTCGTTCATGTCCGACCCCTCGACATCGTTACAGGGTACTCCCGCTCCATACCGCTACAGTCTACTGATCGTCTCGCTTCTCCTGTACTGTGTTGCTTTTGTCAACTCCTGTACAGTATCCAGAAGTCGAGCGCGATGATGCAACAGGATCGTAACCGAAACATTCTTTCCGAATCATTGTTATTCATTGTTGTCATCATCTGGGCCTCGAACTATCCTCTTGCAAAGTACAGCATCGCCCGTCTGGATATTTTCGTTTTCAACGGCATTCGATACGTTGTGGCCGCCATTTCTCTCGTGATCTTTTTCTTTGCGAGATCACGATGGACGCCTATTGATCGCTCCGACTGGCCGAGGTTGCTTCGTGCGGGGTTTGTAGCGAATGTGCTCTATCAAGTCGCTTTCATAGTTGGTTTGAGTCTGACGACGGCAGGAAACTCTGCAGTGTTGCTTGCTACGGCGCCACTCTGGACGACCTTCCTCAACGCGCGGATACATAAAGAACGAATCGCGCGGTTGATATGGATGGGAATGATATGCTCCCTCTGTGGTGTGGTGATGATTATCCTTGGAAGCGGCAAGGGTGTGGAATTCAGCTACGGTGCTCTCGGCGGCGATATCATCTGCCTGGCGGCCGCCATCCTGTGGGCATTCAATACAAATCTCCAGAAACCGCTGCTCAGTCGGTATTCTGCTTCACAGCTTGCCCTCATCATGATTACGATAGGTGCAGTAGGTCTTTCCGCAATTGCTCTGCCTAGTGCGATATCGGTGGAGTGGGAGACCATTCACTGGACGTACTACGGGGCCGCGATCGTTTCAGGTATTCTCTCGATTGCAATATCAAATGTTTTTTGGTCATACGGCGTAAAGAAATTGGGGCCGGGTCGCACGGGAAACTTTGGTAACCTGGTCCCTGTACTTGCTTTGATCATTTCATATTTCACGCTCAACGAAGGATTGCTTCCTATTCAATTCATCGGCGTTGCCGTCACCATTGCCGGTGTATGGATCGCACGCCAATAAGAAACTGCTCTGAGACACTCCAACTTTCCCGTCAGGCATTTTGACGTGGCCCCATGCGTTTCACCGCTCCTCTCTGGCAACTCGGCGCTGAAGTTTCTATATTCGTTTACACTATTGACAACATGGAAGTTGAATGACCCGAAGTCTTGCAAGACAGTGGAAATTCGTACTCGGCGGATGGGGAGTGTATGCCCTGTATATGTCCGCTGCATCGTATTTTGTCAGTTTGCGGCTTGGCAGTCCCGTCACATTGCTCTTTGCAGCAGCAGGCGATTTTTCCTACACAGCGGTGTGGGTGCTGTTGACTCCCCTTGTGCTCTGGCTGGTCCGTCGGTTTCGGTTTGAAAAAGAACGGTGGTTCAGAATATTTCTCGTTCATCTCGCTGCAAGTATTGCCATCGCAATTCTCCATAAGGGGATCCATGGCATTGTTTTCTCATTGTATCGTTTCATAACTGAGGGCAAGGCATTTTCCTGGGAGTTGCAGTACCGCCAAATACTCTTGTTCTTTGACTATGGGATTCAAATCTATTGGATCATCCTTCTGTTAGATTATGTTCTGGACTATTATCTCCGGTTCCGTGAAAACGAATTGAAGGCATCACAACTTGAGACTCGGCTTGCACACGCTCAGTTGAATGCACTCAAAATGCAGCTCCAGCCCCATTTTCTATTCAATACCCTGAATGCAATCTCTGTGCTGATCAGGAAAGACCCGCAAGTGGCACGGAACACGTTGGGCAGATTGAGCGATCTGCTGCGATTCACGCTGGAAAACGTTGCCACGCAGGAAGTTCCTCTTCGTGCCGAGTTGGAGTACCTTGATCGGTACTTGAACATAGAGAAGACACGATTTGAGGATCGGCTTACAATCAGGATGAACATTCTACCTGAATCTTTGGATGCGCAGGTCCCTACAATGATCTTGCAGCCCCTTGTCGAAAATGCGATCAAACATGGTGTCACCCAACGCCGTGGACCGGCGATTGTTGAGGTGAATGCATATCGCACAAACGGAGCTCTTACATTGCAGGTAATTGATAATGGAAAGGGATTGCCGAAAGGTGGGGATGTGTTGAAAGAGGGTGTGGGTCTGTCGAACACCCGCGCCCGCCTTCAGCAATTGTATGGTCCGACTTCATCGCTTACACTTGCTGACGCTTCGCAGGGTGGAGTCGTTGCTACAGTAACAATACCGTGGCACGTCAACGAACAAAAGAATGATGACGCACGATGAGTAGAATACGTGTATTGATTGTTGATGATGAGCCGCTCGCGCGCCATGGACTCCGCGAACTTCTGAATGTTGATCATGCCATCGAGGTCATTGGTGAATGCGAGGATGGCTTTCAGGCAATTGAGATGATTCGCTCTTCAAAGCCCGATCTCGTTTTCCTCGACATCCAGATGCCTGAGCTTGACGGATTCGGTGTCATTAAGAAAGTTGGTCCGGAAAAGATGCCGATGGTGATTTTCGTGACGGCATATGATGAGTTTGCCATCCGCGCGTTCGATGTGCATGCGCTGGACTACTTGCTGAAGCCGATGGACCCGGTCCGATTCCGGATTGCGCTTGATCGTGCGCGATCAGCCATCGAAACAAAAAGCAGTCTTTCCCTTAACAAGAAACTTGTGAGTCTGCTCGAGGATATCAAGTCAGAGACAGGTTTCCTTGACCGTTTGGCAGTGAAAACGTCGGGCAAAATCACTTTCCTTAAAACCGTAGATATCGACTGGATTGATGCGGATGGCGACTATGTTTGCGTAAATGTGCGTGGCAACAAGCATCTCATGCGCGGAAAAATAAGTGAGCTGGAGACTAAGCTCGACCCAAAGCACTTTGCCCGCATACACCGATCAACTATTGTCAACATCGAACGCATTAAGGAGGTGGAGCCGCTCTTTTACGGGGAGTATTCCGTATTGCTCCATACCGGTACGAAGCTGACGCTAAGTCGTTCTTATCGTGAAAAGCTTTTTGCATTGCTTCATCATAGCAGCTAAGCACAGTGTTATCCGGCTTTACCAACCCGCAGTTTATCCCCTTCTAACAGCGGCTCATCTCTAAGTACTTTCAGCCCGTTTCATTCTACTGTATATTCTAACGGCATGTCACCTAATGGTGCGGTTGGCACAGCCCACAAACGAAGCTCAGTAAACCCCACGGGTTGAAGAACACTCTGTTGGACATACTGTAAAAAGAAACCGATATGCCTCTGCAACAAACCCAAGCCGAATACGTTTTCAGAAGAAGCCCTTTTCTTGTTTTGTCGGCCGTATGCTTGGTGCTCATTATCATCCCGTCAGTCCATTCACAATCATTCACCAAAGTCACGACCGGCGCGCTTGTGAATGATGTGGGTGCGTTCCGAAGCGTGAACTGGGTGGACATCAATAACGATGGCTATCTTGATCTCTTTGTTTCCACCGGTCTTGAAGGAGGGGAGAACGATGTTCTCTATGTGAACAATGGGCCGGATAGTAACTTCACGTTCAGAAAAATCACCAGCTCTCCCATTGTATCAGACCTCATGCCATCGGATGGAAGCAGTTGGGGAGATTTCGATAATGACGGTGATCTGGACGCCGTGGTTGTGGCGTGGTATGACAGTGTCAACTCTTTTTATGCCAACGATGGAAATGGAAAATTCACACCAATTACGAATTCACCCATTTTCACGGACCGCGGGTACTCCGAGACGTGTAGTTGGGGGGATTATGACAATGATGGATACCTTGATCTCTATGTCTCAAACAGCGGGGGAACCCTGCGTAACTTTCTCTACCACAACAATCGCGACGGAACGTTCACTCGTATCACGACGGGAAGTATTGTACTTGATGCTTTCAAGTCGCGAGGTGTAACGTGGGTTGACTATGACAACGACGGTGACATAGACATGTTTGTTGTGAACGAGAGCAGCCAGCCAAATGACCTTTACCGAAACGAACTGAAAGAAACCGGCACAGCCACGTTCACGCGCATTACAACGGGCAGTCTTGTTACCGATGTTTCGTCGTCATGGAGCGCAAGTTGGGCAGATTACGACAACGATGGTGATCAGGATGTCTTCATCGCGACCGGCTACCCGTTATATGCCAATGATATGTTGTACAAGAACAACGGCAACGGGACATTCACAAGAATTCTGACAGGGCCACTCGTTACGGATGCTGCCCGTTCGGCATGTGGTGCATGGGGCGATGTGGATAACGATGGTGACCTCGACCTTTTTGTAACGACGGCCTATGCGTCATCTCCTACTAAGAACTTTCTTTATATGAACAGACTGATGGAGACCGGAAGCGCGACGTTCGAACAAGTAACGACGGGAGATATCGTGAACGACCTCGGTTCATCGTACGGTGCAGCCTGGGGCGACTATGACAATGATGGCGATCTTGATCTCTTCGTTGCCAACACAACGAATGAGGCGGCGAAAAATTCATTGTACCGGAACGACAACGCCAATGCGAACCATTGGATTGAGTTCCGTTGTATCGGAGATTCCTCCAACAGATCTGGCATTGGCACGAAAGTCAGGGCAAAGGCAATGATCAACGGGAACCCGCTCTGGCAGGAACGGGTGGTTGAGGGACAGAGTGGATATTGCGCTCAGAACCTTGTTCTTCACTTCGGATTGGGGAACGCGACGGTGGTTGATACGCTGAGGGTACTCTGGCCGTCGGGGATTGTTGATGTCTTCGCAAATGTTGCAGTAAATCGAATTGCTACACTCAATGAAGGTGCTGCTATCACTGCCGTTGATGAAAAAAAAAGTGAACTTCCGGCCAGATTTCTGTTGGAACAAAATTATCCGAACCCGTTCAATCCATCAACAATTATCAAGTATCAACTTCCGACTCAAAACTACGTAACACTCAAGGTGTATGATATCCTTGGGAGAGAAGTTGCAACACTTGTGAACGGACTGCAGAATCCGGGTAGCTACAGAGTAGAATTGAACGCTGCTGGATTTGCGAGCGGCGTGTATTTTTACCGTATCCAGGCGGGGCATACTGTCGAACAAAAGAAGATGTTGTTGATGAAATAGAAAGGATGACAATGAAGACTCGCTACACATTTCTTGTACTGCTCGGTCTTTCCTTGAGCGACGTCAGTTTCGGCACCGTGCGTCAGGTCCCTTCTGCATATAGCACAATTCAGGCGGCGATCAACGCATCGGTCAATGGTGACACAGTTTTGGTCGCTCCAGGAACCTACCAGGAGAACATCATTTTCCGCGGAAAGCAAATTGTGGTAACCAGTCACTACGCCATCAATGCGGACCCCTCGTACATTCCGGGAACGATCATTGATGGCAGCAACCCTTCGAATTCGGATTCTGGCAGCGTTGTCCGGATTGTGAACGGCGAAGATAGCACTGCGGTGTTGCAGGGATTTACGCTGACCGGAGGGCACGGAACGCTGTGGGAGGATGAGCATGGACAGCCAAATCGTTACTGGGAAGGCGGCGGTATATTGATAGCGCTCTCCTCGCCAACAATCAGACACAATATCATCCGGAATAATAACGTCAACCGCACCGGTGGCACAAGTACCGGCGGCGGTGGAATCAGGCTTGGCGATGGTGCTCCTCGCATCCTGAACAACATCATCATCAACAATGCGGGAATGTATGGCGGCGGATTAGTCTCCAATTATGCAGCGCCAATTGTCAGGAACAATATAGTTGCATACAATGTGGTCTCACCAGCGGTCGCGGGATTGCCAACGTACGGCGGCGGCGGGTTGTGGTTCAACGGAAACGTGCAAGGGAACAGGATTGAAAATAACACAATCGTCGGAAATTCGGCGACGGGAACAGGCGGATCCGCCGGTGGAAGAGGTGGCGGGCTGATCGCTGTATTCGGCGCAACCATTACAACACGCAACAATATTGTCTGGGGAAATACGCAGACGACCGGCGCCCAGCTGGCCGCCCCCGGTTCCGTGGCGAACGTGAGCTACAGCGACGTGGAGGGTGGATTTGCAGGAGTGGGAAATATCGATCTGAATCCCACATTTGCGGACACAAGCTTCTACCTGATGACGGGCTCGCCCTGCATCGATGCCGGAGATACTGCCGTTGCGTTCAACGATCGTGAAGATCCGGGCAATCCCGGCAACGCGCTATGGCCTTCCCGCGGTGTGCTGAGAAATGACATGGGCGCGTATGGCGGCCCGCGCGCAGCAATCCTCAACGGATTTCTGACTTCCGTTCCGGATGTTGGAGACAAATTGACGCCACAGACATTTTCTTTGTTGCAGAATTATCCGAACCCATTCAACCCTGCAACAATAATCGAATTTCAAATACCGCAGTCTGGTTTCGTCAGCCTAAGAGTGTTTGACGTTCTTGGACGTGAAGTGGCAACACTCGTGGATGATGCGAAATCCCCCGGCAACTATTCGGTGCGTTGGGATGCGACGGCTGCAGGAAGTGGAACATACTTCGCTAGGCTGGAAAGCAATGGCAAAAGCCAAATCACAAAAATGCTGCTCATAAGGTGAACCTCTCAGAGAATTATTTGGAGGACACTTTTGTCATCCTGTATGATCGAAGAATCCGATTCGCAAATGAACCTCTGTCCATTTCACGCCACACTCAGCGATGAAGACAACCGGCATCATGTTGTCTATGAGTCTCAGTGGGACATCACATGACGTTCATTTCCTCAAAAAGAGAGGCCGCCTGTCTCGTTATCATTGTTGGCACGGGTTTGGCGGGAATACTCACCGACAAGCGACTACGGCATGTTCAAGCAAACATCTCTTTCGGTCAAAGAATCGATTTATAGACATCATACTAACCAGTGGAGGGCTACAATGAGCCACCGTTACCTTTTTGATATTCTTACCGTCGAACACTCTCGGCGCTGTCTTATCTTCGCACTTGTTCCGCTACTGTTTCTGATTGCGGGCAATGAAATGCAGGCAGAGTTGACTGCCGCTCCGTTTGATAGCACTTGGTACGGCTTCAATACCATGGTTGGAAGCCAAACATATTTCTTGTCGAGCGCTAAACTTGCTGATCTTGACAACGACGGGGATTTGGATGTCGTCGCCTCAAAATACTTCGCGGGGTTTATGGGAACAGCCAACGGATTTGTCGTTCTCAAAAATGATGGCACAGGATTCTTCGATGCTACCCCGGTACACTATGCCTCCCCTCAAACATCACAGTTCGTTGAGACAGCCGATTTCAACAACGATGGTTTCAGAGATATCGTCGTGTCGAACTCAGGACAAAACTACCAGGGAAGTTCCATTTCTGTTTATTTGAATCAGGGGAACGGTACATTCGGCGGTCCGGCAACGTATGCTGTCGGAACTGGGCCAGCCGGTATCGCTGCTGCCGATTACAACGGCGATGGTAACATCGACCTTGCCGTTGCCAACTACGGAACCTTCGGGTCACAGAACACCATAAAGGTTCTGTTAAATTTAGGGAGCGGGACTTTTGCTCCGGCAGTCAGTTACTTCGCCGGTAGTTCTCCGTACAGAATTTCAGCGGCAAGGATAAATAGTGATAGTGCAATGGATCTGGTCGTTGCCAATGAAAACGGCTTCATCAACGTGTTGATAAATTCAGGAACCGGGAGTTTCTCGAACCGGACAGAGTATTCTGTTTCGCAGCTAGGAAATGGTCTATTCCCCTCAGTCTCGCTTTCCGATGTGGACAATGACAATGACATGGATATCCTGTACTCGAATCTGAATCTAAGCGGCGTAAGGCTCTTCAGAAACCAGGGAAGTTCGTTCTCTGCGCCGGAGACAATCCAAATGGACCCCCTGGCTGGGGGAGTGATGGACATTGAAACGGCTGACCTGAACGGTGATGGCTGGGTGGACATTGTCACGACATCCACAAATGCGAGAACAACGGATGGCTATCAGGTCTCTCTGAATAACAGATCGGGCGGATTCCTTCCTGCATACAGGAATCCGGCTGGACAAAACACGGTCGATATAATGCTTGGCGATGTTGACAACGATGGACGGGTAGACATCCTCACCGCTGACTCGTACTCAATGCAAATTACCGTACACAGGAACTTCGGACAAGCAGCGTTTCCTCTTCCGCATCTTTTTGACACAGGTAATAACGTTGCCGCGAGTGTCGACGCGGCTGATATTGACGGTGACGGCGATCTGGATGTTGTAACATCTGCTTCGGGTCGAACAGCAATAGGGGTAACAGTCAAAGTACAGAAGAATCTTGGCAACGGTGTCTTTGGTCCGGCTGTTTCATATTCGGTCCGGGGTGGTGGTGTTCAGGCGAAGTTCCGGGACCTCAATGGCGATAACAAACCTGACTTACTCTTTGCCACGGCGATCAACTCTCCACCGTATGATTTCCACTACGCAATTAACAATGGAGATGGCACCTTCGGACCGGTTCAGACAAAGTCCATTGGCTCTTGTGGATGGTATGACATTGATGCTTTCGACCTCGACAATGATGGCGATAAGGATGTAGTTATCACGGAATGGCTGGGCTGCCCGGGCATCCCTGAGTCCTCGGAGAGGCTGTACATTTGTCTCAATTCCGGCAACGCCACGTTTGCCGATCCACTCATCAAGGTTATAGGGCCGGGTGTTAGTGCTCTTGCGGGCGCCGATTTCAATGGAGATGGGAAAATTGACATTGCAACTGCAACGGCAGGAGCGCTCATGAACATTTCTCTTGGAATCGGAAACGGTGATTTCATCGACCCTGTCCCATACTCGATTGGAGATCAGGGTGGTGCAACAGATATGGTTATCGAGGATTTCAACGGAGATGGAAAGCTCGATATTGCTTCGAGCAATTTCTGGGAATCAACAACGATGTCCATCCTCTTCGGCAACGGTAATGGGACGTTCCAGCCTGCCGTGATTCTCCCGTCAGCATACTCTCCTGATCTCCTGAATGTCTCGGGTATCACGGCTGGGGATGCGGACAATGACGGTGACAAGGACATTATGGTCGGCAATAATGCGTCGAACTGTATTTCACTCTATGCTAATGACAACGGTACATTCAGATACTCGATGAGGATTGGCGGGTACTCGGGGGTCTTTTCACCATTTTTTGCAGACTTTACCGGAGATGGCAAGGGAGATATTGTTGCAGTCGGAATGGTTCCTCCAAGCGGAATCGGCAGCACATTGATGTTCATCAGGGGTCAAAACACAGGGTCAACATCCGTTTCTCACGACGGGTCTCAAATCCCCACTGACTTCGGTCTGGAGCAGAATTATCCGAATCCATTCAACCCATCCACAACAATAGCGTATAGAGTCTTGAGTCGAGAGTTCATAGAGTTAAGTGTTTTTGATGTCCTGGGAAGAAAAGTCGCAACGCTCGTGAATGAGCAGCAAGCTCCGGGGAGTTACTCAGTCAGGTGGGATGCCGGCACAATGGCGAGCGGCGTGTACATCTACAAACTGAGAGCCGGAGATGTTTCGGAAACAAAAAGGATGATAGTGTTGAAGTGAAATCTGTGCCCGTCGACCAATCCCTTGTAGGGAAATGCAATCATGCGGTAGTTGATGGTGATACCAGATTGGTTGCAGGCGGGCACATTTGTTTTTCTATACGTTCGCAACGCCCATATCCGTCCAACATGAATGGTGACCCTCATGCGTATCTTGGTACGAGTCTTTGTGGCCGTATTTGCATTGAACACGATTGGCATTGCACAGAATCATCGGGCACTCGATGCTCTTGTGCAGTCTGAACGTGATTTTTGCAAGGCGGCACTTGCGCGGGGAGTGAACGCATCATTCGTTGAGTACTTTGCAGATGATGCTGTGATATTTCGGCCCGGCCCGGTGAACGGCAGGGAGTGGTACAGGAAGCGGGCACCCTCGACCATTCGATTGAATTGGGAGCCTATCGTTGCCGATGTTGCTACTTCCGGCGACCTTGGTTACACCACGGGTCCGTGGGTGGCCACTGATACCTCGGGTAATTCATACTTTGGCTCGTACGCGTCGCTCTGGCGAAAGCAGAAAACCGGTGAATGGAAAGTTATTCTTGATGCGGGCATTGATTATCCCAAGCCAACCCAGAACTCCGGGGCGCTGCGGAAAGGAAGTGCTGACAGTTATTCCGGCTCCGACAAGGATGCTGAAATGGCGCGCTCGTCCATTCTTGCCGAAGAAAAAAAACTCGCAGAGTTCTCGGCGTCTGTTGGCTTTGCTACGGCAAGCATGTCGCCCACTGTTGCTGAGGAAGCCGTGTTTTTGCGCGCGGGGCACGAGCCGATTGTTGGGCGCGATTCGTTGAGTTCAATTCTTCGGGGAGATTTCACGTGGACTCCCGTTCAGTCCGGTGCATCACGGTCAGGCGACCTCGGCTATACGTATGGCCCTTACCACCTCAAGTCAGCGGCTGATTCAACGAAGGAAGGATACTATGTGAGGATATGGAAAAAGAGAAAAGACGGCGCGTGGAATGTAGTGCTTGATTTGCTTCAGTAGCTGCCGTATCGTATCCTGATGCTTGTTCATACCCTTTGTGTAGGATTTATCCATCAAGAGAGGTATTCCATGATAGGCAGAATGTTGCTGATCCTGGTTCTTGCTTCGTTCTTACCACCAGCCGGGGATGCGCAGACCTTCACAAGGGTCATCGACCCGTCAAACCCCATCGTTACGGACCAGGTGAACAGTGGTGGCGGATGTTGGGTAGATTTCAACAATGACGGCTTTCTTGATTTTTTTGTTGCCAACGGCAACGATAGCAGTCTAAACAATTCCCTTTACCTCAACAATCGACAAGGCAACTTCGTCAAAGTGCGGACAGGTTCCGTGGTGAACGATGGGGGTACTTCCATTGGTGGAACGTGGGGCGACTTCAACAACGATGGTGCGATTGATCTCTTTGTCACCAACAGACTTTTTACAACGCCCTTTGGAAACTTCTTTTACCGCGGAAATGGAGACACGACGTTCACGCGGATTACGACCGGTAGCCCGGCGACTGATGTGGCGAACTCCAACAGCAGTTCGTGGGTCGACATCAATGGCGATGGC